>CALFOL010000652.1 GCA_937919915.1 uncultured Planctomycetaceae bacterium | reverse complement strand
CTGCTTCCCCACGATAGTTCACGCAAAAACCGCAGCCACAGATCGTATTCGCCAGGCTTTAACCCAGCACTGTTCACGGTGCATCATTGAAGATAGGATGAAAGCCGTAAGGAACTGATCATCGTTCTCCAGGTGGAAAGACATCATGAGCAGGAAACAAGTCGCGTTGGTGATTCTGTTGGCAGTATGCACTTGCTGCCCAGACGGACGGGCTCAGCCGCAGATCGCGCGAACAGTGACCGAAGAAACGCCGGAAGCTGCTCTGGCGGCCGACCTGCAGGAGGCGGTTTCGATGCTGGATCGAAATCAACATCGACTACTGATGCACGACTTTCTGCCGTCCATCTATGCAAGTCGGCAGGCGATGGAGCCACAGTCGTCTCGTACGCGGCGAGGTACAGCAACACCGACGCAGATTCTGTCAGACGTAGAAGCCAGAGAACTAAGAGCGATGATCGTCGGAGCGCAATCCGGAACGGCGACCTACAACCGCAACAGGACACTCGTGGAAATCACGTTCGTCAAGAAACCCGTCGAACTGATTCCCGCGATGAAACCCGCCTACGTGCCTGCGTCTGCTGACAAACCGCCAGGACAAATCGACGGCCTCGGGCGTGATCTGAAACAAATGCTGACTGCCGCGGCCGCGCTTCTGGAATCTGGTCAACAGGAAGAGTTCATCCGTAGCGTGTACCCGCTGCCGGAGCTCGCCGATCTGGCTCAGTCAGACAACATGCAACGCCTGCTGTCACGTCTGAAATCGCATCCCGGAATGACAGAAGCGATGGTGTTTGAACTAAAAGCCGCTGCGGCGAAGGTAGGTCCCGTTTCCGGTGCGACGGCCGAAATTACTCTTTCGGAGCAGGACAAAACGGGATCAGATCGTGTGTTGAAATTCGAACTAGTCGAAAACAACTGGCGGTTCTTCGATGGAGGGAAACAGCATCGCACACTGTATCGTCAATTGACGTCCACACGGATTGGCAGCTACACCATTCCCGGCAGCCAGGGCTCAATGATTCTCGCCAGATTCCAAGACAGCTGGCGACTGCAAGCGCTGCCGACCTTCGAACCCCTGATGCAGTAGAAGAACTTTCCCAAACACGCTCCTGTCGTCATACCACTTACTTCCAGGAATTGCTGTCATGACATCATCTTCCCCTGCACAATCCGGTTTGCCCATCAGTCGTTCGAAACGCCCCGCACGCAAACGCGGATTTACGATTGTCGAAACACTGACAGTCTCAGCGATCTGTTCTGTCTGGATGAGCTTACTAGTGCCGGCGATGCAGACCGCCCGACAGGATGCTCGCGACACGCTGTGCGTCAAAAACCTAAAGCAGTTGGGTCTGGCCGTGCATAACTACCACGACGTCTATGGTGGCTTTCCGCCGGCCTTTACAACGCGCCAAGCTGATAATGCCGGCTACGCAACAACGGGGTGGCAATCGTCGATCCTGCCGTATCTCGATCAGGCGCCGCTGTATAACAAACTCGACATGACCAACGGCGTCTACGCCACGCAGGATCTCGAACTACTCAAAAAGCGTGTCGACAGTTACCGCTGTCCGCTCGATTCCGTTCCGGACACGAACCCGTTTCGAGCGAACTGGGGAACCTCCAACTATGTCGGAAATTACGGTGCCACGCCGATTCCGCGTTGGTCCGATTCGTCCGAATTCTGGCCTGGCCAAACGATCGATTCGGCACCGGGAAACAGTGCCCAGCGCGGCCGTAGTGCACCGAGAACAAATGGCATGTTTGTGATGAACGGGATGGTGCGAATCAGAGACTGCCTCGATGGAACTTCCAACACGTTGATGGCTGGCGAACGATCAGTCCTGGGTAAGGCGGCATTGTGGCCAGGACCGCGTTCGAATTTTCACGAAAGTGATGTGCTCGCCGATGGCAGCCATGCGTCGCCAATCAACCGCAGCCAAACCGGCTATTCCAGCCGACACGCAGCGGAAATGGTGTACTTCCTGTTCTGTGACGGCGCGGTGCGTCCACTTCACGAAGCCATCGAGAGCAACGAAGGAACCGACCGTAATATGGGCCTGCTGCAAAAGCTGTCTGCCCGCAACGACGGCCAGGTCATTGGCCAATTCTAAACGTCACGAGTAACACGAACGGGTGCGGCCACGGATGGTGTTTGCCGGTAAGGATTACTCGCGGCGGGTGGCCGGGGCTGGACTGAGCTTGCGAAGGAAGCCCCGGGTGTCGCTCCAACCCCGGCCACTCCTTCCAGCTTCACAACCATTCGTGACATCCTTTGAAAATAATCTGAACCACAATGGGAATCGGTGAGATCGCTGCCCTGATGGCTGCTGCCTGCTGGGCGAGTGCCAGCCTGCTGTATAGTGGCACAAAGTTATCTGCCTGGGGCATGAACTGTGGCAAGAACGTCATCGCCACAACAGTGTTTTCGCTGCAACTGCTGGTCATCGCCGGGTGGAATTCCAGCGCCGTATTCAATGCCGGTCGCGAGACCTGGTGGTGGCTGGCATGGAGCAGTGTGATCGGTATCGTCATCGGCGACACACTCTACTTTCGCAGCCTGCAGATTCTGGGGCCGCGCAAAGCGCTAATCGTGTCCACGACGGCTCCGGTTCTTGCCGCCGCGCTGGGATATGCATTTCTGAGTGAAGCGATGTCAGTCATGATGCTGACAGGCATGATCATGACGCTGTCCGGCGTGAGCTACGTCGTCGCCGATCGACGATCAGTGAGCGAAGCCCCGGGACTGTTTCCCGGTTCCACAATACAGGGCGTGCTGGCGGGTCTCGGTGGAGCGATCTGTCAGGCGCTGGGCGGCGTGTGTTCGCGCGTGGGCATGCGTGACTGCGACGGTGTGGAAGGCGCATTTATCCGTCTGGCTGTGTCAACTGTCTGTGTCGTCTGCGTGCTCTTGTGCCAGCGGCAGTTCCGACAAGTCGCTCGCAGCTTGTTTGACCACTCGGTGATGAAGACGTTTTTTCCCGCGGTCTTGCTGGGCACATGGCTGGGAATCTGGCTGTCGCAGGTCGCTTACAAATTCGCAACCGTGTCGGTCACCACCACACTACTGGCCACCGCGCCACTGTTCGCCGCACCTTTGGTCCGCATCGTCTACGGCCACAGCATCACCTGGAGCGCAATTCTGGCAACAACGGTCGCGGTGGTCGGCGTGTTTCTGATCGTTGCATAGAGCAGTTTACTAATTTTGCGCCTGTGCGTTCTGCCACATCGTCAGCGTAGGTCGATTCATTCCGCCTGTCGAACGTTCCTACACCAGGACCGGCGGACATCGTTTCTACTCAATCTCGTCCGATTCAGAAAGGACTTCGGCCAGCAAATCCTGAAGTTCAAGATCGACCACCAGTTCGTTGATCGTCTGCAACTCAGTCGCAGTCGCTCGTGAAATAATTT
>CALFOL010000651.1 GCA_937919915.1 uncultured Planctomycetaceae bacterium | reverse complement strand
AAAGCGACATCGAAGGTTCCACGGCACACATGTCGCTCCTGCGGACCCTTCTAAGCGGACCCACAACACAGTTACGGCTGTGGGTGTGGGCATGGGCCAAACACCGGAAGCATCGTCCAGCACTGTTGTTGGAGGCGATGGGAATTCTGACTTTGTTGATCGCTGCCGCATTCACCGCACAGTGGACTGCGTCACCGCTTGTGTACGCGTGCCTTGTCATCGCCGGAAGCTGGATCTTTCCGCTGATCACCGTTTACATACCCCACATCCCAGACGGCCAGACACAACTCGATCAAACACGTCTATTCCGCGGCACCGTCTATCGCATTATCGCGTTCGATCATCTCTACCACCTCGAGCATCATCTGTACCCTGCCGTCCCGCACCATCACTGGAGACGTCTGGCTGTCAGACTGGACCCGTATTTTGAACGGCTCGGAGTGGGCCCGAAAGTCCAACGCAAATAATAGCCAAGGCCTGACGGGACGGTGTCGAAGTGCGAACTTCGTCGATGTTTTAGCCGAGAGTAACGTTCTCATGCTTTATCGATCCAATATCATCAGACTCGCCATCGCGTTTCTTGCGGCGACGAATGCCATTTCCGCCGCACCCGGCAGCGAGCAACCCAGTGACCCGGTTCAACTCGGCGAAGATCGGTTTCAGACGCGGGGGTTCGCCGTAGATCTGGCATTTGGCATTCTCACCCGATGGCTCGCTCATCGCTATGGCAGAAGCGAATTCGCCCGATCGACGCGTCCGCGTGTTCGACGTTGAGACGGGCCAGACAGAGTTTCTTCTGTCTGATGCGGAAGGGAAACCAGCGAGCATTCAATGCCTCGCATTTTCGCCTGATGGGCAGTCGCTGCTATGCGGATATTATCAAGGTGGCGTGACATTGTGGGATCTACCGACACGATCGGTGAAGGTTCGCAAACAATCGCATAAGGCCGAAATCCATGCGATCGCCTATTCACCCGACGGCGAGTGGTGGGCGACAGCCGATGCAACGGGACGCATAGAACTCAGGAGCGCCAGGGATTCGGGCCAGCAGGGCCGCATTCTGGCGTTCGGTGAAAAGGGAAGAGGTACTGGTGACGGCGTATCACGCTCGACTGGTGTGGTATCGATGTGTTTCACCGAAGACAGCCGACGACTTATGATCGCCAGTCCGGAAAACGGCGGCTCGATTTCAATGCTGGACGTGCAGGAGGCCTCGCAGCTCTGGACGACTGCGCTGGGCGCTGATCAGTCAATCAATCCGAAGTGGAATTATATCGGCCTGTTACCGAATGCCGGGGAAGTGCTGTCTGCCGGGCAGAAGACCGTGCCTCGCGAACAAACAGCAATCAAGTATGGCTTTACGAACGTCACGCTCACTCAACTCAGCGTTTGGAACGCAAAGACGGGCGCGCACGTCCGCGATCTGCATGACAAAGAGCAATTCGGATTCGGCCACGCGGCTCTGTCACCTGATGGCGAGCAACTGGTTGTATCGGACTTCTCGCGATTGAGTAGCCGCAGTGTGACCACGGGTAAAGTTCTTTGGACGACGAGTCTTCCGGGAAGATGGGGTTCAAAGCCAGTCTGGTCACCGAACGGCAAACTTGTGGCAGTGGGGTACGGCGGCGGAATCGTGTTGTTTGACGGAACAACAGGAAGGCGACTGTTTGAGGAAAGCAATAAGGGGACTGGAATCATCGACGCATCATGGTCGGGCGATGGAACTTTGATTGTTTCCGGACATGCAGATGGATTTGTGCGTATTTGGAATGCTTCGACGGGTGAGCTCAAGTGGGAACAACAACTGGCTCCCGTGATTTCACGATCCGGGCGGGTAGCCCGTCCAGCCTTCGTGGCGTTTAACTCTGACATGTCGCTGGTCGTCGTCGCAGGGCATCGGGATGATCCGGTTGAATATCGCACGGGCATTTTCGTTTGTTTTGATCGACTGACTGGCGAACGGAAATTCGTTCGCGGCTTCGACCAGCCCATCGTTGATGGAGCGATATCGCATGACAACAACACCGTTGTCGTTGCCGCCGCAGGCGGAGGACTCGGGCGCACGCATCTCCACGGTCTGGATATTGCCACTGGAGAATTGCTGTTCTCGACGCCTGAGGAAAATGTCAAAGAAGGCCTTTGGAGCGTCGAAGCGATGGCGTTCGAATCCGACTCCCGGCACTTTCGAGTGGCAACCGGAAACAGCGAAATCGTGAGATTTGACGGACGTTCCGGGATCGAAGTTTCACGTGTCTCCGTTGACACGCGCACGCCGGAACAAAAGGCGATTAACAAGCCACGATTTAGTCAGCTGTGGGAAGGTGATTTTGACAGCACGGCGACGACCCTCGCATCGGCATCCGCCGAATACCTGTACATTTGGGACGCTGCAACCGGGAGCCAACAGGGCAGGTATCTGATGCCACACCTAAAAGGCTGCATGCTTGGCATCTCCCGCGATGGAACAACCATTGCAACCGCCGACCTGCAGTATGCTGGTGACTTCGGTGAAGACATTCTTCGATTCATCAACCGCAAGACCGGGAAAACCATTAAGGAAATCGCAACGCCGGACTCAAGAGCGCGACTTATGGTGTTTTCACCCGACGGATCAAGAGTCCTGACCAGCATGCTGCGAACCAGCGCAGTCATCCGCAACGTGCCGACAGCGCAGTAACGTCATCGCCTCCCAGAGAATGACTTGCCTCCGCCAGTTCATTGTATGGTCGAACCCTCTTACGGCTGTCCTGAATTCCAGCCTTCCTTATTCAAGGCCTTATCTCGCATGAACTCGTATTGATCA
>CALFOL010000650.1 GCA_937919915.1 uncultured Planctomycetaceae bacterium | reverse complement strand
TTCGCCCGCAGAGACTCGATGCAGATTTTCGTTTCTCCAAAGATCTCCGGATCCGGTCGAAACGTAATTATCGTACCACGCCCATCCACGAACCCGGTTTTTCGAGCGGATCCCAAAGCAACGCCCCGGACAAACGACTGCTCCCACAAATAGCCGTCACGGCAAGATCGACAGCGAAACTCGGCGCTCAATGAATTGGAAACGACGAATCCAATACCGTTCAGTCCGCCAAAATGGACATGAGGCGCGTGTCCGTCTGCCGACGCCGAATGATGGACGGCACTGAGATACGACGTCGCCAGGTTGTCCGGCGAACCAGGCACGGCCTGATCAAACGGCATCCCTTCCCCGTCATCAGTTACACTCACTGTTGTCTCATTCGCTTCCACACGGACACAGGTCGCTTTGCCAGCCAGAAACTGATCGATCGAATTAGCCACAACTTCCAGAATCAACTGCAGCATTCCCCGCTGATCAGTTCCGCCAACATACATTGCCGGGCGTTTTCGAATGCGATCCGCAATGTTTTTAATGGGTTCGACCGTCATGATGCTTCTCCCAGTCTTTGCGGTCGGCGAATATCGCCTTGCTCGCTGACGACCTCGCAACACCATGAATTATAGTCCTTCACCGCATAAACCTCGCCTGAATCAGCCGTGTTTTACGCGTAAATAAACAGGCTGCCCTCCGGCACAAGTTGACATCGGTTCAAGCACCGGTGATCAATGGGAAACAAAGTGCCGCGACGTGGCTCCGAAGACGGAATTGAAGTATCTTGAGTGACTGGCACAACAAAAATGAGAGTCATACTTCCACTCGGAAACGGCGATACCATGCGGATGTCAGTGATCGTTCTCTTTACGATAAGTTTGCTCAGCGCGAAAACGCAGGCCGTAGATTTTGAAAACGACGTTGCCCCGGTGATTGTCCGACGTTGCCTGGAATGCCATAAGGGAGAGGAACCTTCTGGTGGCTTATCTCTGGAATCGAACGCCGCTCTGCAGCGCGGCGGTGACTCCGGTCCAGCGATCGTGGCAGGAAGAACGACCACGAGTCTCCTGCTGGAACGCGTCGCAAACGGAGAAATGCCTCCGCCGGTAAAAGGCGTGTCTCACAAACTGCCCGACTCAGAGCAGGCGGCGTTGCAGGCATGGATTACGGCAGGAGCCACCTGGCCAGCGAACCGCACGCTGGATTTGTACGAAGTCACTACGGATATCCGCGGAGGGCGTGATTGGTGGGCGTTCCAGTCGATCAAACGGCCGACAGTGCCACAAGTCACCGATGGTTCAGCAACCAACCCCATCGATGCATTCGTCCTGGCAAAACTGACCGAACAGGGTCTGGAACCGGCTCCACCAGCAGACGCGAAAACCATCCTTCGCCGAATGTTCAACGACGTCACAGGCCTGCCGCCTTCGTTTGAAGAAATCACACAATGGAGCGATCGACTTCGGCACGACTGTGGGATGGCAGAGCTGGTCGACCACCTGTTAGCGAGTCCTCATTTTGGCGAACGTTGGGGACGCTACTGGCTGGATCTGGTTCGCTACGCAGAGAGTTCGGGATACGAACGCGACCAACCAAAGCCCTTCGCATGGAAGTATCGTGATTGGGTGGTGGACGCCATCAACGCCGACATGCCAATTGATGACTTCATTCGACATCAATTGGCGGGCGATGAAATTGCAGAACGCACGGAAGCGTCGACTGTCGCGACCGGTTTCCTGAGACTCGGAACATGGAACGATGAGCCGAACGACGATCAGGACTATCGCTACGAACGCCTGGAAGACATCGTACATTCCACCTCTTCCGCATTTCTCGGCCTGACCGTTAAGTGCGCCCGTTGTCACGATCACAAGTTCGATCCGATTCCACAGGAAGACTATTACAGGGTCGCGTCTGCGTTCTGGCCAGGACCTATTGCCACTCGTGATCGAAACCTTTTGGGTGGACCTTCGCCTGAAGAACTCGGCTTCGTAAACGTGCTTGGCTGGACCGATCTGAATTCGCAACCAAATCCTCTGCACCTGCTGAAAAACGGCGAACGAACTAAGCCCCTGCAAGTGGTTCAAGCGGGTTCACTAACCTTCGCTTCTGACATTGCTCAGGTGTTTGCCACGCCACCAACGGAAGCAAAAACAACCGGTCGCCGTCGGCAACTGGCTGAGTGGATCGTTGATGAACGAAATCCATTGACCGCACGCGTGTTCGTGAATCGGCTGTGGCAACATCACTTTGGCGAAGGGCTCGTGCGTTCGCCCAATAACTTCGGCTACAAAGGGGAAGTGCCAACGCATCCTCAGTTGCTCGACTGGCTGGCCAGTGAGCTAATGGACAGTGGCTGGTCGGCAAAGCACATTCATCGACTGATCCTGATGTCGCAAACATGGCAACAGTCGTCGCTGCATGCTCAGCAAAGTGAATACGCACAACAGGATTCCTCGAACCGACTGTGGTGGCGTTCAAACCGTCGGCGACTGGATGCAGAAACACTACGAGATTCCATGCTGGCGGCGGCCGGGGAACTGGATTTGCGAATCGGTGGTGAAGGCTTCAAGCCAACCATCAGCGCGGAAGCACTCGAAGGTTTTTCCAGAAAGGGATCTGCCTGGCAAGCGTCACCGCCGGAAGAACAACGACGACGCAGTCTGTACATCTATGTGTCGCGTAGTCTGATGCCGCCGATGATGACAAGTTTTGATCAGTGTGACACAACACTGCCGTGTGCTCAGCGAGACGTGACAACCGTTCCGACTCAGGCACTGGCGATGATGAACAATCACTTCAGTCATGGAAGAAGTGAAGCACTGGCAAAACGCTGCCAACAAATCGCAGCGACCACTGACGAACAAATCGCTGCCGTATGGAAGTGTTCCCTGGGACGTGAACCAACAATCGACGAACAAACTCTCGCCCGTCAGCATTTGAAATCTCAAATTGCAAATCTCAAGTCGAGCAGCGCGAACACAGACCATCTGGCGCTGACATCACTGTGCCACGTTCTGCTGAACAGCAATGAATTTTTGTACGTTGATTAGCGTAACTTGTTTAACCCATAGCTGCAGACGACGTCTCGCGGCAAGCCTGGCCTGCGGCTACGGGTCAAACAATTCATCAGTTTCCGCTTGATGTTCCGGGCAGCTTTCCGTTATCAAACGCGGCAGGACATCGCATGGTGGATCAACAGCAACGAGAACATTGGGTGGATGTTTTGCAGAAGCTGCTGGATGACAACACTGCGGCCAGCATTGGGGAATGGAAGATCCCAGGCACTGACGAATCGCTGGCAACGACCCTGGAAGAGCTGCAGCTTCGTCTGTCGATGTTCGTACCATTGGCTCGTGATGGCATTGCAGAATCGCAGGCGGTTGACGTCAATCGGCATCCCATCGAACGTGCGATCGTCTTTCTTAAAACCGGATGCGAGTACCGACCGGAATCATGGATCGTTCGATGGTGGTTTGCCATTGTCGTCGTCACGGGCATCGGCTGCATTGCGATGGCGTCACGATGGGAATCGCCTGCTTTCAAATGGCTGGCCGTCGGGCTGCTGGGGCCGATCGTGGTTATTACCTGGCTCGGCTCACTCTTCAGCCACCTGGCGATGGGAAGGCAGATTGTTCAGGTACGGTTGCTAAAACGTAATCTTGTGCCCGCTGCGGTCGCAGCGGATGCCAACGACTATTGGCCGTTCGAATCTGCAGAGGCTCAACTTGCTTCCCACGCTGCTGATGACGATTCATAATGATCGTTCTCTTTCTAAACAACACGGGGACGCGCTTATGAATCACGTTTTTCCATGCGGACAGACCCGACGCGAATCACTCTGGAACATGGGCGCAGGGTTCGCCGGAACGGCCCTCACCAGTCTGCTGGCCGGCGACGGATTTTTCAATCAGCTTCAGGCAGCACAACAGACTACTGATCCACTGGCTGCGCGCGCAAGTCATTTCGGAGGCAAAGCGAAGGCCTGTATCTTCCTGATGATGAATGGTGCTCCCAGTCAGGTCGACACCTTCGACTACAAACCGGAACTCGTGAAATACGCCGGGAAACAAATGCCGGAAGGCAAAACGTTTATCAATTCCGGGGGACGAAGAATGGGATTCCTCACGCCAAACTGGCGACGGTTTCTACCTGGCGGAGACAGCGGCCTGCTGATTTCGGACTACTTCCCGAACGTTCGACGACACGCCGACAAGCTGGCTGTCATCAATTCCTGTCATACCGACAGCCATGCGCACGGCTCGGCATTAGTAGCAATGAACACCGGCAAGACGTTTATCGGACGACCGTCTCTGGGTAGCTGGTGCACCTATGGACTGGGCACCGCCAATCAAAGCCTGCCAGGTTATGTGGTCATGATGGACAAACGCGGTGGCCCGATCAGCGGACAACCGAACTGGGGCAGCGGGTTCATGCCATCGACATTCTCCGGCAGCTTGTTTCGCCCCACCGGGACACCCATTCTGGACCTGAAAGGCCCGCCGCATATAACGAACACCGTTCAGCGAGAGCAACTCGACCTGCTGGCGAAGCTGAATCAGCGGCACCTCGACGAACGACCCGGCGGAGCAGAACTCGCCGCACGCATGAAAACCTATGAGCTCGCCTATCGCATGCAGTCACAGGCGCCCGAAGCGGTTGATTTGTCCAGTGAGTCAGCCGCAACACTGGAGATGTATGGTGTCGATCAGCAACCCACAGACGAATACGGCCGCAACTGCCTGATCGCTCGGCGACTGGTGGAACGCGGCGTGCGATTTATTCAGCTGTATTCCGGCGGAGGTCACCTCGAAGAAACCTGGGACGCTCATGAAAGCATCGAAAAGAACCACGGCGGTCACGCGGCAGAAGTGGATCAACCCATCGCAGCACTACTGACCGATCTGGAAGAACGTGGCTTGCTGGACGAAACGCTTGTGGTATGGGGAGGAGAATTCGGTCGCATGCCGTTCAGTGAAGGCAAAGACGCACCGGGCAGAAATCACAATCCCTATGGATTCAGCATGTGGTTCGCGGGCGGCGGCGTGAAAGGCGGAATTCGCTACGGTGCGACTGATGAATTCGGTTTTGAGGCGGTCGAAAACCGAGTGCACCTGCACGACGTCCATGCCACCATCCTGCACCTGATGGGACTCGACCACGAGCTCCTGACCTACTTCCATCAGGGCCGCGAAGAATCACTGACCGACGTTGGTGGTCGAGTCGTGACAGACATCATCGCTTAGTAATCGTTTGTAGATTCCGGATTTTGTCGTAGCGGAAGTCGCAGTTTCGGAGGGTGCGATCCCGTTTTGCGGAGGGCTTTTCGGTGACTGGGGGAGCGTTTGATCGGTTAGACGGTTTTGCGTTGTAAGTGTTTTTTCGCAGAACAGACCGCAGGGAGGCGGGTTGATG
>CALFOL010000649.1 GCA_937919915.1 uncultured Planctomycetaceae bacterium | reverse complement strand
GAACTAACTGACTGAAAGCCGGCACTATAACAACGTAAGTGGTTAGTTTAAATACCACGTAATCGTTTTTCGATTAAATCAACAGACCGCATGCCCCGCAGGAAGAAGGCGAAAAAGTAACATCGGGTCTGCGCGAATCAACTGTGGGGCCGAAGTCGATTGAGATCACGCCCTGAGTTGGGGGTGGCATACGCCGGCGGACCCTGCGGTGCAGCACAGGCATGCGAAACCGCTCTCGCGGGTGCGACGCAGATTTCGGGTTTCAACCAAAGAAGCACCTGATGTTCCGGGCTGCAAACGCGGCAACTGGACGGGGCGGTTTCAACTTGCCAACCACTCTCAGCTCGCCGGCCGATGAAACGTGTGCTGAAACATTCTCACAGACAATCACGGGCTGGCGAATGAGACCGCAGGATCCTTCCGCTACAGCGTATTACGCTGACTTGTGTCCGCGGGGCACGCGTTTCGATCGAAGACAGCCTGCTCCCGCGAGCGGGTACCGTCCACAACAATAAGTAAACTGCACTAACTCTTTCCAGCCCGGATCAGAGGCTCGAAGCCGCTGGACGTTCACCGTGATTTGGGGGGCAGGAGCATGCGCCACGGTTTCGCGCGGAAGAATGCTGACTTCCTGAGCAGTGATGACCGAAAACCTGACACCTATCTGTCGCAAACCGAAGTTGAACGAAAAGTTTTGTGGTGTTTTCCACGTGTCTGTGGTCGCCACGAAGTCTGATTGGCATTCATTGCTGTATTCCTGAGCGAAATATTGGTCTGTTTGATCATTGGTATGGGGTTTGCGTTTTGCGTGTTTGAACACTCAATCCCGTTCGGCCAGGTAAACATGACCCAATCAGCAGACAAACAGACCATTGTTGTCATCGGCAACGGCATGGTTGGACTTCGCTTTTGCGAAACTCTGGTCGCCTTCGATGACGCGAAGAAGTATCGCATCGTCACTTTCTGCGAAGAGTCTCGGGCCGCTTATGACCGCGTCGGACTGACCAGTTTCTTTGCTCATCGCGACGCTGAAAAACTGATACTGGCTCGGATGGAGTGGTACGAACACGTTGGCATCGAACTACATATTGGTGATCGAGCCTGCACGATTGATCGCGAAAAGAAACTTGTGACGTCGACCAAAGGCGTGGAAATCACTTATGACAAAGTGATCATGGCGACGGGATCCTATCCCTTTGTGCCGCCCATTCCCGGCATCAAAAAACAGGGCGTCTTTGTCTATCGTACGATCGAAGACCTGCAGCACATCATTGATTACTCGAAGAAATCAAAACGTTGTGCGGTGATTGGTGGCGGTCTATTGGGACTGGAAGCCGCAAAGGCAGCCTATGATCTCGGGCTGGAAACTCATGTTGTCGAATTCGCTCCCCGGCTGATGCCGCGGCAGATCGACGATGCTGGATCGAAGATTCTGGTCAGCAAGATCGAACAACTGGGAGTAACCGTTCATCTGAACAGAGGGACCAAAGAAGTCTTCGGAGAAACCAAAGTTGAACGCATGCAGTTCAATGACGATTCGTATCTCGATTGCGAAATGATCATCGTGTCCACCGGGATTCGACCTCGAGACGACCTGGCCAAAGAATCAGGACTGGAACTTGGCGAACGAGGCGGCATTCTGGTCAACGACCAGCTGCAAACCAGCGATCCGGATATCTACGCGATTGGCGAATGCGCTTTGCATGGCGGAATGATCTACGGTCTGATCGCACCTGGCTGGGACATGGCCGAAATCGTGGCGGCAAATTTCTGCGGCGATGACCGGAGCTTCACTGGCACTGATCTGTCAACCAAGCTGAAGTTGATGGGTGTCGACGTGGCCAGCTTCGGCGAGTACGAACTCGGCCCCGATGTTTCCAACAGCCTGACATTCGACGATCCGTTTTCCGGTGTCTACAAAAGACTACTGTTTAGTTTGGACGGAAAAAAACTGCTCGGCGGAATCATGGTCGGTGACGCCGCGGATTATGGCACGCTCAGCATCATGGCGAAGTCCGGCACTGATCTGCCGTGCCAGCCGCACGAACTGATTGTGGGGGCATCTGGTGGAGCAGCCGCGGCACTCGGCGGCATCGAAGCCATGCCCGATTCGGCTCAGATCTGTTCTTGTAACAACGTGACGAAAGGGCAGATCTGTACGGCGATTACCGATCAGGAACTGGAGTCTCCTGCCGCGGTCAAACAATGTACAAAGGCGGGCAGCGGTTGCGGTGGCTGTATGCCGCTGGTGACCGATCTGTTTAACGCTCAGATGAAATCGCTGGGCCGAGAAGTCAACAATCACCTGTGCGAACACTTCCCATTCAGTCGCACAGAACTGTTTGCGATCGTCAAAGCGAAGAAGCTGCGAACCTTCCGCGACGTGCTGGTAGAATGTGGCACGGGCAACGGCTGCGAAACCTGCAAGCCAGCGCTGACGTCCATTCTGGCCGGATTGTGGAACGACTACATTTTGAGCCCGGAACATCAGACGTTGCAGGACAGCAACGACCGCTTCCTCGCCAACACACAACGCAACGGCACGTATTCAGTGATTCCTCGAGTTCCCGGCGGCGAAATTACGCCCGACCAGTTGATTGCTTTAGGAGTCGTGGCGAAGAAGTATGATCTGTATTCCAAGATCACAGGCGGTCAGCGAGTTGACCTGTTTGGTGCTCAAGTGCAGGATCTGCCTGCCATTTGGGAAGAGCTGATTGCGGCGGGTTTCGAGAGCGGACACGCTTACGGCAAAGCGTTACGAACCGTGAAGAGCTGCGTCGGGACGACGTGGTGTCGCTATGGCGTTCAGGATGCTGTCGGCATGGCGATTCGTGTGGAACACCGCTACAAGGGCATTCGAGCCCCTCATAAGTTCAAGATGGCGGTGTCTGGCTGCACGCGAGAATGTGCGGAGGCTCAGGGCAAAGACATCGGCTTGATCGCGACCGAAAACGGCTACAACATCTACGTCTGCGGAAACGGCGGTACGACGCCGCGACACGCCGACCTGCTGATTGCGGACGTCGACGCGGACCTGGCGGTCAAATACATCGATCGCTTTGTTTCTTACTACATCATGTCGGCCGAGAAGCTGATGCGGACATCTGTGTGGTGTGACAAACTGGAAGGCGGCATCGACCATATTCGCGACGTGGTCATTCACGACAAACTGGGCATCGCTGATGAACTCGAATCCATGATGCAGCATCTTGTCGACACCTATCAGTGCGAATGGAAAACAACGGTCGAAGATCCGGAACGGCGCAAATGGTTTAGACAGTTCGTGAACACGGACGAAACTGAACCGACCATCGAAATCGTTTCTGAACGCGGACAGCATCGTCCTGGCGACTGGCCCGGAGAACTCGTTTCGCTCGGACAATATCACGCGCTGGAAGAACGCCGTGACGTAATCGAAAAAGAACACGCTGATGAGCTGACGGATACTCGTTGGGTCGAAGTTGGCACGGCGGACGACTTCCCAATCGACGGCGGCAACACCATCAAGTACGGCAAAGTACAGATCGCGGTGTTTAATTTCACCAGTCGCGGCGAATGGTACGCGACTCAGAACATGTGTCCGCATCGAAAGGCGTTCGTGTTGTCACGAGGCATGATCGGCGACGTTCAGGGAACACCTAAAGTGGCGTGTCCATTACATAAGAAAACATTCAGCCTGGAAACCGGCAAGTCGCTGCAGGACGAAGACTACAACATTCGCACATTCCCGGTGAAGATTGAGAACGGCAGTGTGTTCCTGGAACTCCCGCCAACAGAAGTTCTCGACAAACTGCTCGCTACAGAGATCGGTTGCAAGCTGGCAACAAGTTGTGAAACAAAGGTGGAACACATCGCAGAGGAATTGCAGGTTTGAGAACGACGGCCTGTGCGAATCCGTGACAAAGGGATGATAGCCCTGCGATTCCGGCCCAACGGGCCGGAAGGCAGCTGTGAGACTGCCTGGCGATTGGGAACTCCGCGTTTACACCCAATGGCAGCAGATTCGTAGCGTAAGTCGCAGAGACTTTCGGTAGCTGTTCATGAAAACTCGGAACTCTCTGCGAGTTCCGCTGCCAGAATCCATTCCGACTTCGGCCCATTCCGACACTTTGCCTAAACACTTTGACGACATTCATGACCGACCGAACTTTCAAACATGCGTCAATAGCTGCCGGCGCTACCGCCGCCGTGGCGACGCTGCTGGTCGTCGTCGGCTGGACACTGTTCGAGTTCGACCGGGCACTCTTTATCTATGCGATGGCACTTATTCTGTCATTGACTCTGACCGTCTATCGATTCACGATCTGGGCACACCGTCCGCCGACGCTGTCGTTGTATCAGCGAGCCTGGACGATGATGAAGACGTCTCCCAGTCGATTGACTCTTGCGAAATCGATTGCTGGCCGAGCCTTTGGCTACTTTGCTCTGAACCGATTCGTCTGGAAACGCGGACTCAATCGCTGGGGCGCTCATTGGCCGATCATGCTCGGCTGCGTGATGGCTTTGGCGATTGTTGTGCCGTTGGTTTTCGGCTGGGTTTGGTTCGAAACCCCGGCTGATGATCTGCATTCGTACAAGGTGATGAACTTCGGAATTCACCTCACAACGATCCCCGTCGACGGCATGGAAGCGTTTCTTGCGTTTCACGGTCTGGTGTGGGCTTCGTTTCCTGTCATCATCGGCTGCTGTGTTGCTTTGTGGCGACGTTCCAGAGATCGAGGAGACCAGGCCGTGCAGACGGTTGGAAACGATGTGATGCCGTTGGTGATTCTTCTGACGATTGCGATCACCGGATTGCTGATGACCATCAGTTATTCGTTCCTTGGCGGAGCATTGCACAGTTCACTGGCAAAAATTCACATGGCAATCGTTTGCGGGGCGCTGCTGTGGCTTCCGTACAGCAAGCTGTTTCATATTCCTCAACGGACGCTTAAGCTGGCTTCGATGATCTACCAACACGAAGTCGCCCAGGAACCAAAGGCCTGCTGTGCTCGTTGCGGCGACGAGTTTGCGGACCAGCAGCATGTTGACGACCTGATCGAAATGCAGAAGACACTCGGCTATCGCTACGAGATGAACGATGTTGCCGATCACTACCAGATGATTTGCCCGCGTTGTCGACGAGCAACACTTGTGCTGGCTCAGGGGCAGCGATGGAAGGCGACCTAAACCAGTGGCATTAGAACAATCCAACTTACTTCCGGTCATCGATCGTTGGGGCCCCAGCCTCGCGTATAACGAAAAACCTTCGCAGGATTCGATTGACGTCGCGGACAGGATGGTCGACACGCACTGCTGCTTCTGCGGCCAGCAATGCGGGATCACGCTGAAGGTCAAAGAGAACCGAGTCATCGGGTTCGAACCTCGCTACGACTTCCCGTTCAACGAAGGCATGCTGTGTCCCAAGGGTGTAAAGCGTTATCTGCAGGGGAGCCACCGTGACCGCCTGGAAACAGCACTGGCACGCGACGAATCTTCGCCCGACGGATTTCGTTCGGTCGAGTACGATCAGGCCATTGAAAAAGTGGCCAGTGAAATCAAACGCGTGCAGGAAAAGTACGGCCACAGTGCCGTCGGCGTTCTCAGCGGTGCCAGCCTGACCACGGAAAAAGCCTACCTGATGGGCAAGTTCGCTCGAGTGTGCCTGAAGACGCCGTACATCGACTACAACGGCCGTCTGTGCATGGTCAGTGCCGGCGCGGCCAACAAGAAAGCGTTTGGCGTCGACCGAGCGGCCAATGCCTGGGACGACATCGTGGGCGCGGATGTGGTGTGGATCTCGGGAGCCAACATCGCCGAATGCGCGCCGATCACGACCAACTACGTGTGGCAGGCTCGCGAAATGGGCGCGAAGATCATCGTCGTGGATCCTCGCATCACTCCGATTGCTCGCACGGCGGATGTCTTTCTGCCGATCCGGCCTGGCACCGACGCCGCACTGTTCAATGGCGTGCTGCAGATCATGATCGAAAACGATTGGTTGGATCATGACTTCATCAACAACCACACGGTCGATTTTGACAAGCTGGTCGAACATGTGTCACAGTGGACGCTGGATCGGACGGCTCAGGTCTGCGGGGTTTCAAAGAAAAAGCTGATGCAGGCGGCGGAATTGTGGGGCAAGGCGTCCTCCAGCTTTTTGTTGCATGCTCGAGGAATCGAACACCACAGCAACGGCGTTGAAAACTGCCTGGGAGCCATCAACATCGTCATGGCATCCGGACGCATTGGGCGCAAGAACTGCGGTTACGCTACGATCACCGGTCAGGCGAACGGACAGGGCGGTCGCGAACACGGGCAGAAATGCGATCAACTTCCAGGAGCTCGCGATATCAGCAATCCGGAGCACCGCGAATACATCAGCAAGATCTGGGAGATCGACGAAGCCGAGCTGCCAGGACCGGGTGTCGACTGCTACGAAATGATGCGGAAGATTCATTCCGGCGAAATCAAACTGCTGCTGTCGCTGTGCTTTAATCCGAAAGTCAGCCTGCCCGACAGCGAATACGTCGGCGCGGCATTGGATAAACTGCAATTCCTTGCCTGCATTGATTTCTTCATGAGCGAAACGGCTCGACACGCGGATGTCGTGCTGCCCGGTTCGTTGCAGGAGGAAGACGAAGGCGTGGTAACGCAGATCGAAGGTCGCGTCATCAAAATCAACAAGGCCGTCGAACCACCGGGCGACGCAAAACAGGATTGGAAGATTATTCAGGATCTAACGAAGGCACTGGGGCGAACGCAGGGCTTCAGCTTCAACAGTCCGCGTGAAATTTTCGACGAACTCCGCATCGCCAGCAAAGGCGGCACCGCAGACTACTCCGGTATCACCTACGAAAAGATTGATGCACAAGGTGGCGTCTTCTGGCCGTGTCCTTCCGACGATCATCCCGGCACGCGGCGAATGTTCGAACCTGGCAGCAACAACCCCATCGCAAAGGGCGCCGGGCCGTTCTACTTCCCTGACGGTAAGGCGCGCTTCTGCATTAGCGAACACCGCCCGCCTGCCGAAGAAACCGACGAAGAATTTCCAGTAATCCTAACCACCGGTCGCGTGGTCTCACAGTTTCTTACTGGAACTCAGACGCGCCGCATCGGTCCGCTGGTGGATCAGTACCCCGAACCGCTGATCGAAATCCATCCGGTGCTGGCTGAAAAGCTCGGCGTGAAAGACGGGCAGTGGACAACCGTCGAAACACGCCGCAACACCGTGACGCTGATGGCACAGGTGGTGAAGACGATTCGCCCCGATACGATTTTTGTGCCCTATCACTGGCCAGGAAAACGCAGTGCCAATCGGTTGACGATTTCCGCACAGGACCCGATTTCGAAGATTCCGGCATACAAAGTCTGCGCGTGTAAGGTCTACCCTGCCAAAGAGCCACCGCATTACGAAAACGAAGTTGAAGCTCGCGAACATCCGAAACCAAAGCTGGAGATTATTCAGATGTAACGTATACGTCACTGTCCCAGTGACGAACTTCGCGGGACAGCACCACCGGAAAAAATCTGCCATCGCCGTGATCACAGACTCCGCAAATCATCGCAGCCGTTTGTGGATGCTCGAACCTTCCGGCGAATCACAATCTTTGCAAACCTCCGATCACGGCGAATGCAACATGTTGCGAATGACGCGATTCGCTCCTGCCAACTGAAAACTGAAAACTGAAAACTGAAAACTCCCCCCACCCCATGCCCATTCCCGTCGAACTCGAATTCTTCATGGACCCCAACCGCTGCATCGGTTGCGAGGCCTGTGTGCAGGCGTGTTCGGAATGCGATACGCACAAGGGGACGGCGATGATTCATCTGGAATACACGGATCGCCCCAATTCGCCACAGACGGCGCCTGTCATCTGTATGCATTGCGACAGTCCGACGTGTGCGGAAGTGTGCCCGGCGGATGCGATCAGGAAAACCGAAGACGGAGTCGTTCAGTCGGCAAAGAAAGAACGCTGTATCGGCTGCAATAACTGCGGACTGGCCTGTCCGTTCGGAGTACCCAAGGTGGAAGTCATCGGCATCGAACTGATGATGAAGTGCGACATGTGTTACGACCGCACGTCCGAAGGTAAAAAGCCGATGTGTGCGTCGGTGTGTCCCAGTCAGTGCCTTTACTTCGGGACCCGAGAAGAAATCGCCGTGCTGCGACCGAATTCGCGGCCGATCAGTCAATTCCAATTCGGCAATCAAATAATCAACACCAAAGTCAACATGCTGGTGCCTGTGTCGGATCCGGATTCGCTATTGAATGTGACTGCTCATCTGGGACCACAATCGATGGACGATATGATGATGGAAGGCCTGTACGAGGAAGCTGTGCTATGAAGGGGCCAGACTCCACGACACCGAACGGCGGCAGTGGCAACCTGCCGCTATGGCGCAAACAGTTTCCGATCGACACGGCGCAGGACACGTCCCGCACGCGGCGGGAGTTCATTAGTGGGCTGGCAGTGGCGGGTGGCGTTATGGCTTGCGGCCAGGCGGCCCTGAACAGCCTTGTCCCTACGACTGATGCGAACGCCGACTTCCAGTCACACGCTCCGTTGCTATTGGAAAAGAAGCTTCCAGATCTCAGAGACGGAGAAGCATTGTTGTTTCACTACCCCAATCACAGGTCTCCCTGCTTGCTGGTGAAATTCGCCGAGAATGACTTTGTCGCGTTTTCGCAGAAGTGTACACATTTGGCCTGTCCCGTGATTCCGGAGGTCGCAGCGAATCAGTTTCAGTGCCCGTGCCATCACGGCGTGTTCGATATTCGGTCAGGGGCACCTCTGGCAGGGCCTCCACGCACCGCGCTGCCCCGTGTTCAGGTTGAGGTCGCTAAAGATGGCGCCCTGACGGCGATTGGGGTCGAGGCCTGAGTTCTCGGCGGGAATTCCGGCAGTTACATGTGGGCGGCTGAGGCCAATGGGGATGATAATTTCCGGCGATTCTCTCGACTCTGACAGACAAGGCGCCTGACAGAGTCAGAAATCACGTGGGAAACCCATTTTCCCACCAACCAGAGACGCCCTTCGGTACAAATCGGGCACTATTTCTGCTAAAAAGGCGGTCACAGAATTCGTCCCGTTTTGCCGCAAGCTGAAGTACCGAAAATGCAGTTAACTTGTGATCGCGCCCTGTTTTCAGCGGCTTTTCAGACCGCAGCATCCGCCGTTCCGGCTCGTACGCCCAAAGATGTCCTGCGCAATGTGTATATGCATCTGGGGTCCGCCGGCGTTGAACTCGTTGGTACCGACCAGGAAGTCGCCATTCGTTACCGTGTCAAAGGTGTCACCACCACATCGACGGGCGAAGCGTTGCTCCCGACTGCTCGCGTGTCGTCGATTCTTCGCGAACTTCAGGATGACACATTCGATATTGTCGTCGAAGAACAATCGCTGCAACTGAAAGCCGCGGGAGCCAACTTCCGTCTGTCGTCAGAAGATCCTCGCGACTTTCCTCCGGTACCGGAATTCGAAGAAACAGACTACTTCAAGATTCCCGCAGCCGTGTTTCGGCAGATTATTCGCCGCACCGCGTTCGCAACAGATGCAGAAAGCACGCGTTATGCTCTCGGCGGATTGCTGCTCGAATTTGATGACGGAAAAATTACGGTTGCGGCCACAGACAGTCGTCGTCTGGCAGTTGCCACTGCGGCCTGCGAAAAAGAAGGAAACCCCAAGGCTCCGGAAAAAACAACAGTCGTGCCGACTCGCGCGATGGCGTTACTGGAACGATCGATCGACGCAGATTCAGAATTCGTGGACGTTGCTGTTCGCGAAAACGATGTGTTGATGCGATCGGGTGGCTGCGTGATCTACAGTCGACTGGTGGAAGGCCGCTTTCCCAAGTACAACGACGTCATTCCAAAGTCATGTGCGGTCTCGATTCCGTTGGCTGTCAGCCCCTTCCACTCGGCGGTCCGACAGGCTCAGATTGTCACGGATGAAGAGAGCCGGGGCGTCGACTTCGTCTTCAACGAGTCCAAGCTGGTGCTGTCCAGCCGAGCTCAGGATGTTGGGGAATCCAAGGTCGAATTGCCGATCGAATACGACCACGAAGAAATCCGGATTACGTTTGATCCGCGGTACGTTGCCGACTTTTTGAAGGTGCTGAGCCCCGAAACGCTGGTTAACCTGCAACTGACCAGTGCAGAACACGCGGCCGTCTTTCGAGTCGAAGATTCCTACACCTACGTGATTATGCCTCTGGCACAGAATCGCTGAGAATCGCATTGCTCCCACGCCATTTGCTCACCATGTGAATGGCGTGTTTCGCAGATTTCCGCACCGTTCATCTGATCGCTGATAGATACGGACATCTACTATGAACAACACACCTTTCGGAAAACCGACACAGCTTGGACAGTTGCTGCAAAATCTTGTTCGCAGGAAAGGGCTGGCAGAAGAATCTTCCAGTAACAAGCTGAACGAGCTTTGGAAATCAGCAGTCGGAGAGCGAGTTGCTGCTCGTAGTTTTGTGCAACGTCTTCGCAGCGGAATCCTGGAAATTGGCGTCAGTAACGCAGGGATTCTCGAAGAACTCAACTGTTACCTGAAGCACGAACTGTTGACTAAAATGCAGGAGCAGCATCCT
>CALFOL010000648.1 GCA_937919915.1 uncultured Planctomycetaceae bacterium | reverse complement strand
ATTAGGATTTGCTGCAGGTCGGTCCCGGATTCGATTCTCTCGAAGTCCTTTGTGCCGGGACGTAGGCCGTTACGACGAATGCAGGCATGAGTGCCCGCGAGAAAGCGATCCATAGCCGAGGGTGATCGAGTAGCCAATCCTAAGAATGGTTAACTCCAACGTGTTCAAAACTACATCGCTCGCAGCACCGCCGCTGCACTCTGGCCCATCGCTGTCCGGTTAACGGTCAACGCGGTCCGAGTTCGTAACTGCTGCGGACCTTCCTGGACAATGTTCAGTCGACAGCGCGGATCCGGAATCTCGTAGTTCAGAGTGGCCGGCACTTGCCCGTGTTTCAATGACAACAGCGTACCCGCCAGCTCCACAGCACCGGCTCCGGCATCGAAGTGACCCACAAAGCTCTTCATGGCTGTGACAGGGACCTTCAGGACGCAGTCACCAAGTGCACGGTGGTAAGCTCGAGACTCGACGATATCATCCGCCTGAGTGCTCTTGCCCTGAGCATTGATATGCCCCAACTCTTCAGGCCGAATGCCCGATCGTTTAATCGACGCTTCGATCGCTCGTACAAGCCCCAGACCGACCGATTCGTTCGGGTAGCCCTTTCCATCGGAACCCGCACCAACACCCAGCACTTCCGCGTAGATGTCCGCTCCGCGACGTTTTGCGTGCTCGTAGTTTTCCACAACAAACGTGGCAGCGCCTTCTCCGACGACGGCACCATCGCGTTCGAAGTCAAACGGTCGACAGGCTCGCGCGGGATCATCGTTTCGTCTTGAAAGTCCTTCAAATCGATGGAACTTGGCGATATCAACGGGATGAATATTGGAACTACACGCACCCACAATCATCGCATCGACGCGGCCAGCTTCGATGGCTCGCACGGCTTCAGAAAGAGCAAGCAACGCAGACGCATCCCGGCTGGTGATCGTGTTATTGGGACCGCGAGCGTTGTGATCAATCGAAATATGACACGCTGGCATGTTGGGCAGTTGTCTTAGCAACCATAGCGGAGCAATTCGCCCCATGCCGCCTTCACCCCAGCGAGTCATCGAAAATTCATCGTCTTCGTCCTGACAGGCAGCGACAGCAGATGCCAGTTCCGTCGGGTGCGTCGTCATTCTGCCGGCACCGTAAACCACACCAAGTCGGTAAGGATCAATGTCGCCGTCGCTGAGTCCTGTATCCTGCATTGCCAGATTCGCCGAAGCGACGCCCAGCTGCATATCGCGAGACATCACTTTCAGGAACTTACGGTCTCGCAGCAGGTCGCCCGCTTTGAAGTCTTTGACTTCCGCGGCAAACGGTGACGGGAGCTCGTCCGTATCGAACGAGGTCAGGTAATCGATCCCGGATCGGTTACTGATTAAACTATTCCAAAAGTTGTCCTGTCCAATGCCAATGGGAGAAATCACTCCCACACCAGTTATGACAACTCGACTTCCATCGCACCCAGCCATGGTGAAGCCTTCAAATTAAATCAGACGACGACTCACACAGTCATCTGATTGGCCCATCTTGAGAAATCAGCCGAAAATCCTTTTCAGCGGTAACAACGTCGCTTCCCTCTGCGAAACGTCGACCATTCGTTTTCTATCACTTGAAGAACCCTCAACAGTCTGGCTTTTGCGCTCCCCAGCGCACCAATCTGATCAGTCCCTTCAAAAAGAAGTGGCGGTACAACAACAAATGTTCCGGTTCCAACACACCACTCCAATACAGATTACAAGCGTCGGGCAGGACTTTGTCAAGACGCCATTACTTTTTTGCAGGACTGAGGGCCCAGGAATGTCTCGTGGATCGACCGTCATGGGGGCCATTATGTGGGTTTTTCCGGTTGAACTGGTCTTCGGAGCCAATCACGGGCTGCAGAACGCAGTAGCAGTGCTGAATTTCGCCATTTACGCGGAATTCGCCGAAGCTCCGCCCATTCGGCAATCTTTACTGAAATCAGGGCCAATCGCCAACAGTGCGTTCCCCGAGAAGCCTGCTGACTGCAATACCATCTCCGCACTGAGTCGCCCTTTGGTTACCCTTCGCCACCATTCAATTCTCTTCTTCGATTACACGACAACTGTGGAGCGGAGCTCTATGTCTCACCAAACGATCAAGCTGATACTGCTGTTTTGTTGTGCCACTTCCTCGGTGATGGCTCAGGGGTTGCGTGTGTCGTCGACTGTCTCAGACGCCAGTCGCCTTGATGCTCAGGGCCGAGAACAGGTCGTGGCAAACAATTTCTCGTTGTTCCAGAGTGGGCGAGTCTACGATTACGTGGAAGCGGCTGGTGAAGTAGTGATGTTCGACCGAGTTGCGAAACGATTCACGGTCCTGAATCTTGATCGTAATGTTTACACCACGATTACGTTCAATGAACTAAAACGAATGCTGGACGCCAGGGCGCCGAAGACGCAACAGTACATTAAAGAACTGCAGGCAAAAAAAGGCTCGGAGGCTGAGCGGATCACGCGCATGCTGACGTTTCAGCTGCATCCGGTTTTTGAAACAAGCTACGACGCCGGCTCTGGAGCATTGTCGTTGACATCACCATCATGGAAGTATTCTGTCAGCACTCAGCCCTGGGAAGACAAAGAGCAGCTCGAACGGTATCTGGAATATACGGATTGGATGGCGAAGCTGAATTTCATTCTGCATCCGTCGAGCATGTTTCCGGAACCGCGTCTGGCACTGAATACTGAGTTACGAAAACTGGACGGACGAATCCCCGTGATCGTACAGCTTGATCGTCGTCCGGATGAACGCATGATTCTGCGAGCCGAACATCAGTTCGTGCGAAACCTGACAGACCATGATCGGAAACTGATCAGCGGATGGAACGCAGCCATCAATAGCACCGCGACGCGGGAGATGCCATTCCGCAGCTACCAGGAAACAATCCTGGTCTCACTCAGGCGATAAGCGAAATCGTGTCGACATAAGGTCCGGGCAGGAAGGATCGTGTGTTATTCAGATTGCAGCGAAGAAATTCCGCTATTCGGTGCTGCAGACCAGGCATCCTTCGTTGTGATCGTGGTGACATGGACATAAACGAAGTCCGATTTTGATTCGGGTCAATTTCTTGTGGCTGCAAGCGCTGCTGTCGTATTATGGTCAAAACAGGCGGGAATTTGCCGCAAATGTGAGTGCCGCAGGCCGCAAATGCTTCCGGAAGGCGGGAATAGAGTTTCCGGCCACGGATCGAAATAGATATTCGGACATCCAGTAGTACAACACGTCCACTGCTGACGAACCGCATTCCTGTTTTTTTGTATCGCATGCATTTTATTGCTCGATTATCTGCCGATCACCGCGCCCTTGGATGGTGTATTGTGATTGCTCTCAGTATTCCCCCGATTCTCGGCTTTGCCGGACTTCGGGTTGCTGAACCAGTGCCAGAGGGCTGGGTTGAACTTAAGGTTGTAAATGCGCTGCGTGAAGCGGAAGAGACGTTCAAATTCAACGCCACTGTGGTGTTGGTACTGGAATGCGACGACTTTTTTACAGTAGATCGTGTCACAGCTTTGCACAAAGCCGCGGCGACAGCGCGTGCGATGCAGAGCGTGCACAGCCTGACGTGGATGGGAGACATTCCGGAAGTCACTCTGCTTGGCAAACAGACACCGCTGCTTCCGTCGGGTGACGATTTAACTGCGGAAGCTCTGGCAACAGCAAGACAGCGATTGCTGTCGCATCCGTTGGCGACAAATGGCCTGATTTCCAGTGATGGTAAGACAGTCGTCTTTCTGCTGGACGTGCGGAACGACGAAGACGTGCAACCGATCACTGCGACGGTCTCTGATTGCCTGGCCCCGGTGGGAATCAGGACACGGCCCACAGGCATCCGCGCATTGCACGATCTCCACGAGCGGACTCTTGATGGCGCCCACTATCGTATCATGGCGATCTCTATCGCTTTGGTAACCTTGTTGTCAGTGCTCATATTTCGCCGTCCCGCAGCGATTCTTGTCTCCAGCAGCGGACCGTTTGTTGGCCTGACATGGACGCTGGGCTGGCTGGCCTTGCTGGGGCAATCCGAAAACGAACTGGCAAAAATCATTCTGCCGGTGATGGTGATCATGATTGGCTTTACCGATGGCGTGCACCTGGTGGTGCGCATGCGGCAAAAACGCGCTGCCGGAGCGACACCACGTGATTCGGTGTATGACGCGGTGCTGCACGTTGGACCGGCGTGCCTGTTGACATCGCTGACAACGGCGATCGGTTTCGGGTCACTGATGATTTCGAACTCCGCGATGATTGCCGGATTTGGCAGAGTTTCCGCATTGGGCGTCGTTGTGACATTCTGCTCTGTCGTGCTGGTGTCGCCCTTGCTGGCGAATTCACGGCTGGGATGCAATCTGCATGTGAATGCTTCTGAAGATTCGATCTTCAACCTGATGAGGCGGTGTATTGGAATCACGACGTTCGCATCGCGATACGCAAAAAGTGTCACAGCGTTTGGCATCGTATTGACTGCCTTCTGTCTGTACGCATGTGCTTTTCTTGTTCCGGACGACAGTATCAGTCATCGAATTCCTCATGATTCAGATGAATATCGAGCGTTGCAGCATTGCGAAGAAACCTTCGGCGGCATTCGCTATGTCCGCCTGCTCATCAGCTGGCCGGAAGCCGACGAAGCAGAAGGCGGTCATCCGCCGGTGTCGCGTAAGGAAATCTGGCAGGTTGTGGAAGCGTGTGAAGACATCCTGGCTGCCGAAAAGGACATCGGTCCGGCGATGTCAATCCGCTCAGCGTTGACCGTATTTGCCGGTCCGGATCGTCGCAACAATTCGGTGCTGGCAAATAAGTTGCCGGACTCTCTGCGCGAGCAGTTCTATCGGCAGGATATCCGTAAAACGCAAGTGGTCGCTCGCGTGAAAGATCGAGGCATCGCTCAACTGGAACCCGCTTTTCTGCGCATCGAAACCGCGATTGCGGAATTGCAGCAGCAGCACCCGAGTATTCAAATCGAACAAATCAGTGATCAACTTCTGGAAGGTCGCGTTGTACGACAAATGATTGAGGAGCTGATGAAGAGTCTGGCGATGGCATCCGCGATCATTTTCGCAGTGCTGGCGATCGCCTTCAGATCTCTTCGAGTCGGATTGATTTCGATCATGCCAAATATTATGCCGTTGGCCGCCTCGGGCGCACTGCGATTACTGATCGATGAATCGTTAGGGATTGCGAGTGCCTGTTCGTTTGCGATCTGCCTGGGAATTGCGGTCGACGACACGATTCACTATCTCACGCATTTTCGCCACGAACGAAGTCTTGGCGCGACTCCGGACGAAGCCAATCGACGGACTTTTGTATCCGTTGGTAGTGCTTTGATCATGACAACAATGATGATGATGGTTGGACTGGGGACAGTGATGACCAGTGGCATGCCAACGCACGTGAACTTTGCTGCCATGGGCTGCACAACGCTGGCCGTTGCCTTAGTGGCTGACCTGCTGTTTCTGCCAGCGTTGCTGAGTCTGTTTCCTGGAAAGTCACCAACGAAAAGTCGGCCTGAGACAGCCGACTCGCCGCAGAATCCAGTGAAATGATGTAGCGAAACGCGTCAAGAGTTTCGGCCATTGGGAGAATCGGGGAATGCGAAAGCCTCGACGACTTCCGCCACAGATAACCGAGCGTCATGACCTGATCAGCAGTGCCTGCTGACTCGTGGCCGTGGAGTGTGCGTTTGGGACTATGATCCGTATCCCACGAGCCAGACACGCTCACGACTCAACACGATTTGCTCTAATCAGCGGATTCACCCAGCCTGCGGTTCCACAACTGTTTTTAGTGAAATTAATCGTCGGCGTGATACAATACAGCCCCGCCTTTTGCCTTCCTTTCGAGAACCCTACCGCGATGCACCGGTCAGCGCCCTTCCCTGTTCAACTGCTCACAATTGCGATCATCAGTCTGGCACTCGTCGATGACAGCCCCGCCGCCGACTCGAAGATTGACTTCGCTGGTCAGATCAAGCCGTTGCTGTCTGATCGCTGTTTCCTTTGTCATGGACCAGACAGCGAAGCACGTGAATCGAATCTTCGTCTGGATTCGAAAGACGGAGTTCTTGCGGCCCTGGAATCGGATTCGGATCGCCACGCCGTCGTGCCCGGAGATCCGGCAGCCAGTGAACTGGTTACCAGAATCCTGGCGGAAGATGCTGACGTCAGAATGCCGCCAGCGGATTCCGGACTGACACTCAACGCCGAAGAGAAAGATCTGCTGCGACGCTGGGTCGCTGAAGGCGCGGAATGGAAAGGCCACTGGTCGTTCGAACCGATTCGAAAGCCCGAACCGCCTGCCGTGAAAAACACGCAGTGGTGCCGAAACCCGATCGATGCCTTCATTGTGTCGCGACTGGAAGCCGTCGGCGATTCGCCTGGTAAAATGGAAAAACAAGAGCGGCTGTTGCGGCGTGTCACCTTCGACCTGACTGGACTGCCGCCCACGCTATCCGATATCGATGCTTTCGTAAACGACACTGCCGCTGATGCGTTCGAAAAAGTGGTCGACCGTTTGCTGGTGTCGGAGCGATTTGGCGAACGCATGACAGCGGATTGGCTGGATGTGGCCCGCTATAGCGATACGTATGGTTACCAGGTTGATCGTGATCGCTTTGTCTGGCCGTGGCGAGACTGGGTCATCAACGCTTTCAACTTCAACATGCCTTACGACCGCTTTGTGACAGAGCAACTGGCGGGCGATCTGTTGCCGAACGCGACTAAAGATCAAATTCTGGCGACAACGTTTAACCGACTGCATCCGCAGAAGGTGGAGGGCGGCAGTGTGCCGGAAGAATTCCGCGTCGAATATGTCGCAGATCGATCGCAAACAGTGGCCACGGCATTCCTGGGGCTGACGATGGAATGCTGTCGCTGTCACGATCACAAGTACGACCCACTTTTGCAGCGTGAGTACTATCAACTGTATTCATTCTTCAACAACATCGACGAAGCCGGGCTGTACTCCTACTTTACCTCGTCTGTACCAACTCCCACGTTGCCACTGCCGACCGACCAGCAGAAGACCAAAATCGCCACGGCAGAGCAGGAGGTTCTTGCGGCGGAGCTGCGAGTTCGGCAACTCGCCGGAAAATCGAACGTTGCTGATGCAGCCACAATACTGCAACAGCGAATTGCAAATCCCACTGCCACGGATGCCCCATTGATTCCTGGACAGGTCGCTGAACTGAATTTTGACGAAGGAACCTTTTCAGAAAACACGCTGGTCGATTCGCCGCATGGCAAGGCGATCCGTCTGACCGGAGACCATAGCGTTGATGTGAAGGTCGGCAACTTTCCTCGCTGGCAGCCGTTTACCGTTTCCACGTGGCTGCAGACGCCGACTGCCTTCGAACGCTGCGTCGTCTTCCACCGCTCGCGAGCCTGGACCGATGCCGCGAGCCGCGGTTATGAGCTGCTGATTGAAGGCGGACACCTCAGCGCTGCGTTGATTCACTTCTGGCCCGGCAATGCCCTGCGGATTCGAAGTGTCGCCCCGTTGACCGTCGACAAGTGGCAACAGGTGACGATGACGTACGACGGTTCCAGCAAGGCGGCAGGACTTAAGCTGTGGCTGGATGGAAAGCCGCTTGCCACGGAAATCGTTCGAGACAACCTGACACGCAACATCACGGGCGGCGGGGGCGACACCATCAATATCGGGGAACGCTTTCGCGACAAAGGCTTCGCCAACGGCCTGGTTGACGAATTCAGAGTGTTCGATCGCGAACTCACGGCGCTGGAAGTGGAGTTTCTGTTTCACCAACCCGCAGTGACCGACATTTCGCCGGCACTGATTTCCACTTACATCGCCGCGACGGCAGACACCGAATTTCAGTCTGCGGTTAAAGAACGACAGTCCGCTCGCGAGAAGCTGTTCAAGCTGCAGGATGGATTGCAGGAAATCATGGTGATGCAGGAAGGTCCTCAACGGCGTCAGGCATACGTGTTGACTCGTGGAGCCTATGACGCCCACGGAGAAGAAGTCCCGTCTGGTGTACCGGCATCGTTGCCGTCGATGACAGACAAAATGCCGAAGAATCGTCTGGGGCTGGCACAATGGATGACTTCGCCTGATAATCCGCTGACCGCTCGAGTCGCCGTGAATCGACTGTGGCAGATGTGCTTCGAACATGGCATCGTGCGAACGCCGGAAGACTTCGGCAGTCAGGGAGCCAGCCCGACTCATCCGGAATTGCTCGACTGGCTGGCTGCGGATTTCCGCGAAAACGGCTGGGATGTCAAACGGCAGCTGAAGCAGATCGTCATGTCGTCGACATATCGCCAAAGCAGCGCGGAGACACCCGAGCAGCATCGACGTGATCCGGAAAACCTGCTGCTGTCGCATGCCCCCGTGTTTCGACTCAGTGCAGAAATGCTGCGAGACAACGCGTTAGCGGTTAGCGGACTGTTGCAGTCAACGATCGGTGGAGCACCGGTCAGACCATACGAACTGGCGGCGTCATTCAAGCCATCCACGCCCGACCAGGGCGCCGGTCTGTATCGTCGCAGCCTGTATACCTATTGGAAACGCACGGCGCCAGCGCCGATGATGATGACGTTGGACGCTTCGAAACGCGAAGTCTGCCGGCTGAAGCGAGAGCGCACCGCTTCGCCGCTGCAATCTCTGGTGATCATGAATGGCCCGCAGTTCGTGGAAGCATCGCGTGTTCTGGCACAGCAGATGATTACCGATCACGGTGACGACGACAACGTGATGCTGTCGACGATGTTTCGACTGTTAACAACTCGCCTGCCGACAGAAGCCAATCTGGCAACGATACTTACTCTCTTCCAGCAGCAGCGGCAGCATTTCACGAAACAGCCCGAAGCGGCCGCAAAATATCTGGCTGTTGGTGATTCAAAAACAGAAACCAAACATCCGGCCAAACTGGCGGCACTCACCAGCGTGGCCAATATGCTATTCGCACTCGATGAGTGCATGATGCGACGATAGTGTTGCGTCACTTAAGTTGAGTTCGTTTGTTTAACCCGACGCCAGCCGCGAGGCTTTCCCGTACAGCCTCGCCGCTGGCTACGGGTTAAACGAACGATTCATTCTCACGAATAAGTCTTCACGGTCTGACATCATGAATCTTCAACAACATTGTACCGGATTCGAAGACGCAGGCGGCATGTCCCGCCGTCGTCTGCTGCAACAGTTTGGTATGGGCTTCGGCAGCATCGCTTTGGCGGACATCCTGTCAGGCCGGCAATCGGACGCCGCAGAATCGAACGCTCATCAGCCGCGTCCTAAGGCGAAGCAAATAATCTATCTGTTCCAGAGCGGCGGTCCGTCGCAAATGGATCTGTTCGACTACAAGCCGCTGTTAAATAAAATGCACGGGCAGCAGCTTCCGGCGGAAGTTCGCATGGGCCAGCGTCTTACCGGAATGAGCGGCAATCAGGCCAGCCTGCCGTTGGTCGGTTCCCCGTTCGCCTTCAAACAACACGGCGACAGTGGCGCGTGGTTGTCTGAAACACTACCGCACATTGCTGAGATCGCGGATGAACTGTGTTTCGTGAAATCCATGCATACTCCGGCGATCAATCACGGCCCCGGCGTCACGTTTATGCAGACCGGAAGTCAGTTTCCCGGCCGCCCCAGCATGGGCGCGTGGCTGGATTATGGTCTGGGTACAGAAAACCAGAACCTGCCGTCGTTTGTCGTCATGGTCACCAAAGATAAAGGCGGCCAGCCACTGGTTTCGCGTCTGTGGGGCAGCGGCTTTCTGCCGTCAAAGCACCAGGGTGTTCGCTTTCGAGCCGGCACAGAACCCGTGCTGTACGTGAACAATCCGGACGGGCTGGATGGAGCCAGCAAACGCCGCATGCTGGACGCATTGCAACAGTTGCATCGCAGTCAGTTGGCCGATGGAGCGGATCCGATTCTGGAAACCGAGATCGCTCAGCATGAACTTGCGTTTCGAATGCAATCATCGATTCCGGAAGTGACCGATGTTTCGTCGGAGCCTGATCACGTGTTTGAGATGTACGGTAACGATTCGCGAACGCCTGGTACATTCGCCGCCAACTGCCTGCTGGCGCGACGTTTGTGCGAACAGGGCGTCCGATTTATTCAGCTGTATCATCCGGGCTGGGACCAGCACGGCGGTTTGCCTGGAGGTATTGCGAATCAAAGCCGGGAGACCGACCAGGCGTCCGCGGCATTGGTACGGGACTTAGGACAACGGGGCCTGCTGGAAGACACGATTGTTGTCTGGGGCGGGGAATTCGGTCGCACCAATTATTGCCAGGGGCATCTGTCGAAGAATTTCGGCCGAGATCATCACCCGCGATGTTTTACGATGTGGCTGGCTGGCGGTGGTATCAAGCCTGGCATGACATACGGCGAAACGGACGAGCTGGGCTACAACGTAGCGACGGATCCCGTATCGGTTCACGACCTGCACGCCACATTGCTGCACCAGCTGGGCATCGATCACAAGCAGTTAACGTACCGATATCAGGGAAGACGTTTTCGCCTGACCGATGTCGAAGGCGAATTGGTAGAACCCATCCTGTCATAGCGTCCGCGCCAGCGTAAGCAGTCGCTTATATGTTTTCGCACATGAAATCTGCGAATTGTCCTTGCCGT
>CALFOL010000647.1 GCA_937919915.1 uncultured Planctomycetaceae bacterium | reverse complement strand
CACCTAATGATTCTCTACTCAATGATTTTGTCAGACCTTGAATACTTCAAAACCTGACTCAACTGCAACAATAGCAGGAGTCGCAGGGCTTCGGGACAGAAGAACAATCGCCCGAAGCCTGGCGACTCCGGCTACAATCCCGTGGGACTTATTCGGACACCGTTAATGTCGGAACCATTTGTCTATCTCAAAGGAGAATTTGTCGCCGCATCGCAGGCTCATATCGCGATCTATGATGCGTCCGTGGTGCTGGGTGCGACGGTCACCGATCTCTGTCGAACGTTTGGTCACATTCCGTTTCGGCTGGAAGATCATGCGGCAAGATTCTATCGATCGTGCAAATATGCCAGGATCGCACCACCGTTAACTTCGGCGGAGACGCTGGAGGTGGCTCAGGAACTGATTCGCCGGAATTCTGCGTTCCTTCCGCCTGATGAAGAACTTGCTCTGGTGTTGTTTGTCAGTCCAGGAGAACTGAAAGTTTACGCTGGTGCGGCTGGCGGGGCAGGAGACATGGAACCGACTTTTTGCATGCACACATTCGTGCTGCCGTTCCGGTTTTGGCAGCACTACTTCACTGACGGCGTGCACGTTGTGACGCCTTCGATTCGCCACGTTCCACCTCAGTGTGTCGATCCAAAGATCAAGTGTCGAAGTCGCATGCACTGGTGGCTGGCGGATCAGGAAACGCACCTTGTTGATCCGAACGCCGTCAGCCTGTGTCTTGACCTTGATGGCAACGTCACGGAAACAAGTGGGTCAAATTTCCTGATCTATACCGGGAATGAAATCGTCAGCCCGAGTCGGCGTAACATCCTGCCGGGCATCAGTGTAGCGACGGTCGCTGAGTTGTGTGACGAGTTGGGCGTTACGTTTGTTGAAAGAGATTTCCAGGTCTACGATGTCATCAACGCAACCGAAGCATTTCTTGCCAGCACGCCGTACTGCCTTGCACCAGTCACAAAGATCAATGGTCTCGCGATCGGCAACGGCAGACCGGGACCGATGCTCCACCGGCTGCTGAATTTGTGGAGTGAACGCGTAGGACTCAACATCGTCGAACAGATCACAATGCGGGACGGCCCGCACTCACAGGGAGATTGAATGATGACAGGTTCTTCTCGTCGAACGTTTTTGCAGACGGCTTCTGTTGCGATCGCGGCCGGAACAGCTGCGGCGGGCTCAACCGTTCAGCCGAGTGAGCGTGTTCGAGTCGGCATCATGGGCGCGGGGGGTCGCGCGTTGTCGCTGATCAATTCGTTTTCGTCGAACAAATCGGTGGAAGTCGTTGCGATTGCGGATATTGATCCCGTTCGACTGCCGCGAGGTCTGGCCCAGGCGACGAAGAATCAGGGAAGAACGCCGCGCGGCGAGAGCGATTTTCGGAAGCTGATTGATGACACATCGATCGATGCAATCGTCATCGGAACGCCCGATCACTGGCACGCGATTCCCGCCATTCTGGCCTGCCAGGCGGGCAAAGATGTGTACGTCGAAAAACCTGACGGACACAACATCGCTGAAGGCATGCGCATGGTCGCGGCGATGCGAAAGCACGAACGCATTGTTCAGATGGGATCGCAGCATCGATCGACCGAACGACTGCAGTCGGCCATCGCATTTGCAAAGAGTGGAAAACTGGGGAAGTGCACCGTTGCGAAGGCATGGGAAAGCACAAAGCAGGGCCCGGTACCGGCTGTTGCTGACAGTCAACCGCCAGCGGGTGTCGATTACGACATGTGGTGCGGCGCTGCACCATTGCGTCCTTTTAACTCGAACCGTTTCCATGGTCGGTGGCGATGGTTCTATGATTATGGCACTGGTGACCTGGGAAATGATGGCGTGCATCGACTGGACATGGCGGTCGCCGTGTTTAACGCGGCCTGCGAAGCTCAGGGAGATCAGCCGCTCGGCATGCCGCATCGAATTTCGGCTCACGGCGGTAAGTGGTACTTCGACGACGCTCAGGAATTCCCCGATACGTTGCAGGCCAACTACGAATTCGGCAGCGGGCTGGCCACAAAACTACTGACGTACGAAATGCGCATCTGGGCACCATATCCGTATCTGGGAGTATCCGAAGGGGCCGCCGTTTTTGGAGATCAGGGCTACATCGTTATTGGCAACACACGCTGGACGGCGTACGGCCGCAAGTCAGAAGTACTGGCCGAAGGCACAGGCGGCAGCCATGAAGCGCCGCACGTGCAGAACTTTGTCGAGTGCATTAAGTCTCGAGCAAAGCCGTATTGTGATTTGGAAACCGTCGGCCATCCGGCATCCGTGTTGTGTCATGCGGGCAATATCGCCGCGCGGGTCGGCCGATCGTTGACGTTCAACGCGAAAACGGAAACCTTTGATGGCGACGACGAAGCAAATGGGCTGCGAACACGGTCGGAATATCGAAAGCCGTGGGTGTTGCCGGAGGTTTAGTTTCGGGGGAGTCATAAATGTCAAAGACATGGCGAGTTGGAATCATTGGCAGCACGGGGCGTGGCGATTACGGTCACGGCGTTGATGTAGCATTCACGAAGATACCGGACGTGACAGTCGTCGCCGTTGCCGACGACCACGACGGCGGGAGCGCTGCGGCTCAGAAACGAGTCGGTGCGGCGAATGCATACTCAGACTACCGCAAAATGTTCGCCAGGGAGCAACTGGATGCTGTGGCAATCTGCCCGCGCTGGGTTGACCAGCATCACGACATGATCATGGCGGCGGCCGAAGCCGGGTGTCATGTCTATATGGAGAAACCGTTCTGCCGAACGCTGGCCGAATGCGACGAAGTCGTCCGTGCTCTCGAAATGAGACACCTGAAACTCGGGATCGCCCACGTCACTCAGTATTCGCCCGTTCTTGATACCGTGCTGTCGCTGATCAAAAACGGCGAGATCGGCGAAGTGCTTGAGTTGCGTGGGCGTGGCAAAGAGGATCGACGCGGTGGCGGCGAAGACCTGTGGGTGCTGGGATCTCACGTCATGGGAATCATGAGAAGCATCGCTGGCGGAAACGCGGCGTCCTGCACGGCGACTGTGTCCGGCAGAAAGATGTCCGTGACAAAAGCGAACGTTGTTGAAGGGCCCGAGGGAATCGGACTGCTGGCGGGAGATCACATTCAGGCACAATATTCTTTTCCAAACGGTGTGTCAGGTTTTTTCGCCTCCAAACGCGGTATGGGAGGCAGCCCGACGCGTTTCGGACTGCAGGTGCTGGGTTCGCGGGGCATCATTGAATTGCAAAGCGGCTATCTGAAGCCCGCGTTCATCCTGCAGGACAGCAGCTGGTCGCCCGGACGCACAGGAAAAACGTGGAAGACGATTACTTCCGCCGGGATTGACAAAGCCGAACCACGCACGGACGGAACCTACGAGGGTGGCCATATCGCTGCCATTCGGGATCTGATTGACAGTGTCGAGAAACAACGAAACACCAGGTGTTCGGCAGAGGACAGCCGGGCGATCATCGAAATGATTGCAGCCGTCTTTGAATCGCATCGCGTTGGCGGTGAAGTGGAGCTGCCACTCAATACGCGAGTTAATCCTTTGTCTTTGTTGAAGTGATTCGAGCAATCGTAGGTTGAGTCAAGTTTTGAAGTAGCCGGAGTCACCAGACTTCGGGGCGGAAGAGCCATCGCCCCGAAGTCTGGCGACTCCGGCTACACTCCAGTAGTCTGAGGTACTGCCTCGCTGGAGTCTTTCGTTTAGCTTTCTTACTATCTGGCGAGCTTCTTTGCTGAGCGACAACGGAGCGTTTCCGAGCGTAAGGTCGAATAAACCGTCGAAGAGGGCATTCATGAGCGCGCGAATACTTAAAAACAAGCTGATCAGGGGCGACACGGTTTACGGCACACTGATTCAGCACTCCGTCACTCCATCGATTGTCGATTTCTTTCCAGACAACGCCCTCGACTTTGTGATCGTGACGGCGGAACACAACGCCCTTGATCTGGCGGACTTTCTGCCACTGCGTTATGCGCTGAATGCGAAAGGCATCGCCTGTCTTGCCCGGACGCACAGCCGGGAGCCGGATGATGTCGCAAAAGTCTGTGACAGTTTTGACGGTGCTGTCGTCCCTTATGTCGAAGACTATGAGCACGCCAAACGTCTCGCGGCAGCGGCCGTCTACCGTCCTTTAAAAGGCAAAGCGCTGGAACAAGTGCTGGCAGGAGGTGCGTGGCCGAGTGACGCCACTGAGAAATACATTGAAAACAAATGTGCTGATACGGTGTTCATTCCGATGATTGAATCCGTCGAAGGCGTTAAGAATCTGGACAAGATCTGTTCGATTCCGGGCGTGCACGCGGTGTTTGTCGGGCCCAACGATATCACGGTGAATATGGGGATCCCCAATGAGTACGACCATCCCGACTTGATCGCCATACTGCAGAAGATTATCGACGACGCAAATCGCCAACATGTGGCAGCGGGCTGCTGGTTCGGGACGCCGGAACAGACGCTGCGGACGCAACGCCAGGGAGCTCGCCTTGTGGTCTACGCGAATGAATCGCTGATCATGAAGAACGCCATGGCAGAAGCGTTTGCCTTATTCCGCAAGGGGTGAGTACGGGATCCGCTCGCAACATTCCCTGAATGCCCGTCAGTCAAGGCGGCAACGCTGCCTCCCCTCCAGCTACTGCCTGTCCCGCGCGGCAACGGCCGTACGGTCGCACGTGTAAACGTTTCGAACGTCTGGCGGCGGAAAATCGAACCTGCTTCGCGTTTGAAGATCTACAGCGTTTCACGCTGACTTGTGGCCGCGGAGAACTCGAATTGTACGCTGTGGGCCGGTTCCCGCGTGCCCCAACCGTCAACAACAAAAGGTAAACTGCGCTAGTCACTGCAAAGCACGCGAACTTCGACAATGCGGACGTGATCAAGGCCGTTGGTTTTGGCGACGCAAACTCGCATCCTCCTGACCACCTGGCTGCTACTTAGGCAGTGACGTCGCTGCCGTTGGAAGTTGCCGACCACTTCGACAATTGTGTTCCATTGGTCGCCACCGTCGCCGTTGTGGATGTCGATTGAGTAGTCACGCACAGTCTCAGGTTGTGGCTGCCCCCAATGCATGCGGCTCGTATATCCATCGTGGTGACTGAGTGTCAGGTGCCGGTGCAGGCCCGTATCGAAGATGAACTGCACTTCACGCACAACGACCGGCTCATCCCATTCCAGTTGTAACCATGTTGGCAGACCGGCAGCCGGATCGGACATCCAGCGATGAGTTCCCGCGACACGACGAGATTCCGGTACACCGCGATCTCCATGAACCGCGCGAGTCACGCCCGAAATTACGTTGATCGCCTCACCTCCAGGCTGTTCGCTTGAGGCGGAAATCGTCGCCAGTGTGGCAACGTCGTTCGAATCGCCGTTCCACCGGCCAATGAGGAACGCGTCGTGTTGCAAGAGGAGCTGCTGAATGTTCTCAATCGCTGTTTCGTCCGATGCCAGCCTCGCAACTGAAATCCCGTTTGCTACAGCATGCGCCGCGGCAGTGCCGACACCCTGACCAACGACGGCACACGTTGCCATCACTCGTGTCGATGAAAACGCGACATGCGTTGCCGAAAGATTACGTCCGGCAAACATCAAATTTGCAACGTCACGGGCAACACAGCAACTGAGTGGAATGTCGTACAGATGAGGCACTGGATGCTGCACGCACGGCTCTTCATCCGGCGCATCGACTCCCTGAGGCGGATGGAGATCAAGCGACCAGCCGCCGTAAGCGATCGCATCACGAAACTCACGCGACTCCAGGACATCCTGTTCCGTTAGCACATGCTGGCCAATGAAACGGCGGCTTTCTCGTTTCCCTGGCAGGAAACCAATCCAGTCCAGTGCCCAGTTTGCAGTATGTAGCGGATCTTCATTTTCCGCGGCAGGATCTTCGGGCGGGCCGTTTTTGACGTGATCCCAGATGCCCAGCGCTACGGCGAGAAGTTGGTCCCGAATGGTCTCGTTGTCTTTGATCGTATCCAGATTGCCGCCCCACTCGGCCCACCAGTACCCGTATTCGTGGCTTGGTTCTTCTTCACCTGGACATGCATATAACCGCAGTCGCAGATCCTGTTTTGAGAACCGCCTTGCCCAGTCCGGCGCGACAAATGGCATCGCGCGATCATGGCGGCGTGCCTGCAGCAAAATCGTGGATCCGAGCCGATGCTGATCAGCGTCCGCCAGCGCGAGTGATTCGCCAAACGGTTCGCGACTTTCTCGGCCTTCCATGAACGCAGCTCCCGCTTCCACACCCAGTCGACCGTCGCCGGTACAGTCAATAAATACCTTGGCCCGAATGTTGAATCGATCCTCGGTGCTTTGACGTTCTGCAATGGCCAACTGAATACGATCGCCGATCTTTTCGACGGCGGTGACGGTCGTGTTCAGCAGCAATGTGAGATTCGGTTCGATTCGGCACTTGTCATACAAAATCAGATCGAAGATCGAAGCGGACCGCTGGGGATTGCGGACGCAGTTCTCCAGCCGTATTTCTTCGATAATGCCACCCTCGCGAGCTTCCGTTTCCAGTTCGCTGCCGCGGTCGAAGCTTCCTGTGCCATTGGCCCCGACAACGTGCATACGAACTTCGCCGGACGCATTGCCGCCAAGCACAGGGCGATCCTGACACAGAATGACGTTCGCGCCGCACCGAGCCGCTGCCAGCGCACACGGCACACCCGCCGCACCTCCGCCGGCAACCAGAATGTCGCAACTCAGTTCTTGTGTTTCGATTGGCATTATGACGGAGCAACATCCAGATTCGGCAGCGGTGCGTGTGGATAGTCGACGGGCTTATACGAGATCGCCAGTTCAGGGGTCATCAGCTTTTCGTGCTGCTGAATTCGTGACGTGAGTGCTCGATCCAGAATTCCGCTGGTCAGCAGCGTTCGTTCCACCGGATAGGTCGCTCGCCCCGTGTGAATCATGCGCTCGATCCCCTTCAACAACCATGCGAAGTGTGGATAACGCGGCTCTGTTCTTTCATCAAATTGAGTTGCCAGGACGTCACTTTGTCCCTTCAACTTCACGGCAACGGAAGTTCCGCCTGCAAACTCCGGCAGCATAAAAACGCCCCCCAGCAAACCATCCGTATACTGAAACAGAAATAACGTGGGATCTTTACATTGCCGGACATCGCCCTGTTGGTGCGGAACGTGAGCCAACGCGGCATCGAAGACATCTTTGCGAATCACACCTTCATCCAGCAATTTCCAAATCGCTGGCCCTTCGAGACACTGCACCCATTTCACGCCCGTCGTCACGCCGCGGCGTCGTTCGACCTGGCACTGCAAGAACTCCAGCGTGTGAATGCCGTAGATATCAAGCCCCGAGTAACCGATCCCCACGACGGCTTCGATCTCACAGCCGACAGGGACTGAAATCTCCGGTTTCCGATAGCCAACCGGCATGGACGAACCCGCCATGAACGGAATCTTCATTTCCTGGGCCCGGTCGTACATCCACTTTGCATCTGACCACACCGGCCCGAGATGCTTGTCGTTGAAGACAGGCACAACTTTGCCGTACTTCCGGAACGTGTCCGAGATGGCTTCGAAGAATCGTTTGCGAGGATGCAGTACCTGGCCCTTTTTGTTGGACGGATAAGTACCGTGTTCACCAATGCTGATCACGCCGTCCACCGGAATGTGGTTGCCTCCGACAGTGACCGCCTTTTCGATCGTGTCGAAAATCGGCACGCCGTATTTCTTTGCCATCGGCCGAGCCAGATCGCGATCGGTGAACTGATCGACATACATTGATGCCAACGTCAAAGCCGGCCCGGGGCCACCGTCCTGCTTCCATCCTTCCAGAATTTTGCCGATCAGCACATCAGCATGCAGACCGTGTTCGTAAGCCGTCAGCACCGCAGCAACGGACTTTGGTTTCGCGTTCTGAGCGGCGGAAGCCGCGCCAGTCCATGGCAGGCAACTGGCAACAGTCGCGGCGCCGGCCCCGGCCAGCCACGTTCGACGAGTTGATTCACTTTGGCCGTTCATCGTAGTCTCCTGACAAGGGCATGGCCCTTGACCCAATTTTGAGCTGACGCTCGGAAACGCTCCGTTGTCGCTCAGAAAAGATGCGTACAAGATGACAAGAAAACGAAACGAAAATCGCTAATTCGAGACGTTCGCCGGTCGCCGTGCGGACTACTTCAACGAAGCAAGAAACGCCAGCAGGTCAGCCACCTGTTCAGCCGTCATGTCGCGCACCAGCAGGTCCGGCATCAGTGACTGCCGCTGAGGTACCAATTGTTCAACATTCGTGGTCGGAATACGACGAACTTTGTCCTGCGCGTCTTTGAGCACCACTTCGTCGACGTTCTTTTCGACAAGTAGGCCCGTGTAGATTCGGCCGCTAGTCGTTTCAGCAAGATGTGTCACGTATTTCGGATCGATTCGTTTCGAGGGCTCAAGAATGCTTTCGAGCAGTTGATCGGGTTTAAGTTTCGTTCCGATCTTTGTCAGTTCCGGCCCAACTTCCTTCCCATCCTTTCCGATGCGGTGACAGTTCTTACAGGACACGCCATTGGTGTCGAAGAAAATCTTTCTTCCGCGCGTTGCGTCGCCCTGCAGTGAAAGAATCTGATCCGGCTGCACCACGCTTCCCAATCGTTTGATGCGAGCTTCCGGAGGCAGGAATCGTTCAAACAGATCACGCACGCAGACATCGCTGTGTCGACCGGCCTTTTCAATGGTCATGGTCACGACGGCAGCCGGTAATTCACTGTTGTCGAGCAATCTCAGCAACTGCAGGGCACTGGTCGTCGAAGACAGCAAACCGTCGACGATTGCCGATTGATCGGCTGCTGTTTCCGCCACGCGCAGGCTCGCAAGGGCTGCCGTTTCTTCGCCACGCAACTTTGCCACGGATTTGCTGGCAGCAGCTTCCGAATCGGCATCCTGAGGCAGCTGTTTCAGCCAGTCGTGGAGCAACGCAACTCCAGCGCGGTCGACCTCTGTCGATCCTAATCGCGGCATGCGACCGCTGCCGAGCTTCGCCGTGCGATACAACAACACCGATCGAAACGGGTCACCCGGAGCGATCACCTGGGCCGCATGAATGCCGAATGTGCCCTGCGTCGGGCGTGCTTCGATCATGTTGGTTTTGTCGAGTGCCAGGTCGAAGTGCATATGCGACAGCACAGCGCCTCCGGCATGCAGACGATGGCAGTGCGCGCAGTTGGCATGCAGATACGCACGAGCTCGATCATTCAGTGTGGCGGACACATCGTGAGGATTCACCAGTTTGCTGTCTTTCTCTTCTTCAATCGGCTTTTCGATCAGTCCGATATGCGCGAACGTGTGCAGCTGTGAAGCGGTCATACTGCCGTAGTTGTGGTCCCGGGCCAGTTGCGGGGTGTTGAATGCCAGAGCCGGACCGGACCATCTGTTGTGGCAACGCTGACATTCGGCGCGACCGGAAAATTGCCATGTCTGCCTCCGCCGTCCGCCCGCCGCACGCGAATCGACGATGTCGAATGTCTGTTCCGCACCATCGGCGTTAACCAGCGTTGCGTCGGATTGTTCCGCATTCCATTGGTATGTGTACGGCATCCACTCAGTGCCATCGAAGTGCAAAATCTGCGTTTCGACTCGACGACGCGTGGTAGAATCGCCTTGCTGCATATCCAGTGATAAGGTCTTCACCAGCACGGAATTTTCGGGAAACGTCCAGGCTTTGTCGGTGATTTTAATCGACAGTTCGTCCGGTATGGCAACCTGTCTTTCCGCGATGGCGTGATCTGCCCACGGTTCAGCGTTGATCGAATAAGGGACAACCCCGTCGGCCGGCGTGAGTTCGTTGATCGATGAATAAAGTCCACTTTCACTCAGCTTCCGCGGAAAGGTGCTCGATTCCCTATGTCGCGGATTCGGCACCAGACGATGCAGAGTGCCGGCCGTGTGGTCCACCAGCAACAGCTCACCGTCGTAGTCTTCGCCAAAGCCCACAATCCGGTGAGTGGTATCGGCCAGCTCCCGGTGACCAACAACGTTGCCGCCCTGAAAACGGAAGCCCCACAGTTTGCCGGTGTCGTAGTCACCGTAAATGTGAGTTCCGCGGAGTGCCTTCAGCCGAGTCCCGTAATACGTCAGGCCTTCGGTGATTGACGACGATTCTGAATGTCGGTGGTCGATGGTCGGTGGCAGAACAGGAGTCGGTCCGCGGGGCCATTCCGGGTGAGTCGACGCTCGACCTTCCATCACCGCCCAACCGTAATTGCCGCCGCGTTCGATCCGATACAGCATCTCCCACAGTTCCCAGCCAACATCGCCAACCCACAGATCACCCGTGTTACGATCGAAACTCATCCGCCACGGATTCCGCAGACCGTACGCCCAGACTTCGCCACGAGCACCCTCCGTCTCCACAAACGGATTATCAGCCGGGATCCCGTAATTCCTTTCGCCGTCTGCATGGTCAACATCGATGCGCAGAATGGACGACAGCAGATCGCTGATGTCCTGGCCCGTCTTATGTTCGTCGGGAGGATTCGCCGGGCCCGCATCACCGGTCGAAATATACAAATAACCGTCCGGTCCAAACTTCAGACAACAAC
>CALFOL010000646.1 GCA_937919915.1 uncultured Planctomycetaceae bacterium | reverse complement strand
AATGAAACAGTAGAATGTCCCCTTTTCCTCTGTCCGTTGCTACAGCACACGTCGCCTGAAGGAGGCAGCTATTAAACGCGGACACAACGTGAAAATCCTCAACACTCTGAAGTTCTCGATTGACGTTGCTCAGAACACTCCTGATCTCTATTTCCGAGGAAAGAAGCTTACACCGTATGATGCCGTGTTGCCGAGAATCGGTGCGTCGATTACCTTCTTGGGGACGGCGGTCGTGCCCCAGTTCGAGCAAATGGATGTCTTCTGTGCAAATTCGTCGGCGGGGATTTCGAACAGTCGCGACAAACTTCGCTGCCTGCAGATTCTCAGTCGGCATCAGGTTGGCCTGCCACAAACGACCTTTGTACGTGACCGAAAAGATATTCTGCCAGCGATTGAGCGAATCGGCGGAGCCCCGGTCATTATTAAGCTACTGGAAGGAACTTAGGGCGTCGGAGTGATTCTTGCGGAGACCGAAAAAGTGGCGGAAGCGATTATCGAGACACTGCAGAGTACGAGGAAAAACGTGTTGGTCCAGAAATTTGTCGCCGAAGGTAAAGGACGCGACATTCGAGCGTTTGTTGTGGGCGACCAGGTTGTGGGAGCGATGCGGCGGGTTGCTCAGGGAACGGAGTTTCGCAGTAACGTGCATCGTGGCGGAAAGACCGAAGTTGTTACGTTGGATGACACCTACAAGGATACGGCTATCCGAGCGGCTCAGATTATGGGGTTACGCGTAGCAGGCGTCGACATGCTGGAAGGCAACGATGGACCACAGATCATGGAAGTGAATTCGTCGCCGGGGCTGGAAGGCATTGAAACGTGTACTCAGTTGGACATCGCCGGAGCGATCGTGGACTACATCGCAGCTCAGGTCGACTTTCCGGAGATCGATCTGCGTCAACGACTGACGGTCAGTCGCGGATACGGCGTTGCCGAATTACATATACCGGCCGGATCCAACTACATCGGGAAGAAGATTTCAGATTCGGGGCTATCTGAGCAGGACATCAATGTGCTGACGCTCTACCGAGGCAGTTTGGTCATTCCGAACCCACGACATTCACGGACATTCGAGACATCCGACCGACTGCTCTGCTTTGGAAAACTGGACGCCATGAAAGGTCTGATTCCCGAGAAGGTTGCGAAGCGCCGCAAGCCAAAAGTCAAGACGCTGCCGGACGATCCGCTGCCCGAGAGTGTGTAGCCGCAATTTTCATCAAAGCGGCACTGCCGTTTACGTTTAGGATCAGGAGACCAAGTTGGCACCCACTTCGCAGCAACGCAAACCCATTGACAACTGGAACGGTGTCGAGATTCTCCCAGGAGAATCAAAGGACGTCGATTTGGCGATCAGTGAGAGTTACAGCGGAATGACTTTGCGCATTCCGATCCACGTGCGACGTGGTGAAGAAGACGGACCGGTCGTGTTCGTATCAGCGGCTTTGCATGGCGATGAGATCAACGGCACGGGAGCGGTTCGAAGTCTCCTGATGTCAGCGGATTTTAAAGTGGTGCGTGGAAGTGTGATTCTGGTGCCTGTTTTGAATATGCTCGGATTCGACCGGCATTCCCGTTACCTGCCGGATCGCCGAGACCTGAATCGGTGTTTTCCAGGTTCCACCACGGGAAGCCTGGCCGGTCGACTGGCCAATGTGATTTTCGAAGAGATCGTGCTGCGCAGCGACTTCGGAATCGACCTGCATACCGCAGCGGTTCGTCGTACCAACTATCCGAACATTCGCGGTGACATGTCCAACCCGTCCGTGAAAAGGATTGCCGAAGCCTTTGGATGTGAGCTGATCGTTGACGGGAAAGGTCCGCAGCGTGCATTGCGCCCGGAAGCAACAAAAGCCGGTTGTGCGACAATCATCATGGAAGGCGGCGAAGTCTGGAAGGTCGAACCATCAATCGTCGAAAGTTCGGTTCGCGGTATCAGGAACGTTCTTCGTGCTCTGAATATGATCGAGGGGGAAATCGAAGCCCCTGACTATCAGGTCGTGATTCAGAGCAGCAAGTGGGTGCGTGCGGAGAGTGGTGGATTTCTGCAGTTTCATGTTCAACCCGGAAACGTTATTGAAAAAGGGCAGGCCCTGGCAACAAATAACGATTTGCTGGGCCATGAACTCGATGTGCTGACAGCTCCGTATGACGCGGTTGTGATTGGCATGACGACGCTTCCCGCGGTCAGTCCGGGCGAACCCGTATGTCATCTTGGCAAGCTGCCGAAAGGCGTGAACCCGAGTAGTCTTCGACGCCAGCGCCGGAAAGAAGATGGCCTGGAAACACAGCTCGTCAACGAACTGGGATCAAACCTTCTGGTGGTGGAACGCGACGAAAGCCAGCCAACGACAGTGTCGCTTCGATCGGACGTCGAAGATGCACGGCAACACTTCAATTGACAATCGAAACTACTGAACGGAAACAAACAAACATACACATGAAAGCAACCGCGCTAGCGGACGTTGGACGCAAACGCCCGCAGAATCAGGATACCTTCGTGATCGACAGTGAACCTGGTCAGTTCATCATCTGCGACGGTATGGGAGGACACGCTGCAGGTGAAGTCGCTTCGAAGCGCGCCGTGGAATTGACCGCAGAAACTCTATGACAGTATCGGCATGACATCCAACCGGTCACTGAGAACCCCAGCGGACACCTCAAGGTCGTACGGAGACCGGGGCAGTTCATTGTCCCTGGCTGCACTCCGATCGACGTTGTTGAGAAGATTCTGAACATCTATCACGAGGATGACGACATCGCCACGTTCTCAGGTCTGCTGGCCTCGCGACACGGTGAGATTTTGGAAGCTGCTGACAACACTTTCGCCGGGACGCGGTCAGGCCGAAGCACTCGAAGTTCGCAATTCACGAGCAGAACACGTGTGAGTGATTTCGGAAGACGACCGGCACAGCGACAATGAAGACAGAAGGAATGCCTGAGATGACTGATTTGCCTGAAGAAACTGTGGTCGATCCCGCTGCGGACGAGCACGTCAACGAATGGGAACGACTGCACCTAATCGTTGAGTCTGGTGATTCTGCCGTCGCGCATGCATATCTTCATTCTCTGCCACCAGGAGACATCGCCCGTCTGCTTGGTCGAGTCTCAGAAGACGAACAGCGGTCGTTCCTGACGGTTCTCAGCGAACACGACGCGGCCGATGTCATCGAAACGCTGCCTGAACTTCAGGCCGCTCAGTTGATGGCCGTGTTGCCACCGGAAAAAGCCGCGGCAATCTTCGACCACATGGAGAGTGACGAGCAGGCGGATCTGCTGGATCAACTCAGCGTTGAACAGTCGCAAGCGATTCTTGACGAACTGCCCGCAGAAGCAGAGAGCATTCGGTTTCTCGCAAACTATAACCGCGACAGTGCCGGCGGATTGATGAACACAGAATACCTCGCCTACCGCGAGAGGAATTCGGTCGACGATGTACTGAACGATCTGCGACGATTCGCAGACGATATACCGCATACAACGTGCAATACATCTACGTCGTAAGTTCAGCCGACACCGATGGGGATTCGGACCACAAA
>CALFOL010000645.1 GCA_937919915.1 uncultured Planctomycetaceae bacterium | reverse complement strand
TTTCGCACATAAAATCTGCGAATTGTCCTTGCCGTGCAGACTGGGGTGTAATCGACATGTGCGTTTATTTGTGGGCGGGTGCTTAAGAGCGAAACCGCCGGGCTTCCTTCGCAAGCTCAGTCCAGCCCCGGGCCACCCGCTGATCGCAAAACAGGATGCGTGACTGAACACTTAACCGTGTTTCCTGCAAGAACACGCATGACAAGCCGCGTTCGCATGGCTAAGATCCGGGTCCCTCCAGAATCACCACCCGCTGGTCCCACCAGTTTGTTGTCTCGCATCCCGCAAGACGTCGGTGACAAGAAAGACAACGCTATGCTTAGACTCTTGGGTAGTCCTCGCCGGTGCTGTGACGGTTTGACGCGACGCGAAACTCTTCGAGCAGGCGGATTGTCGATGCTCGGCGGAATGTTCGGACTTCCGCCGCACTTGGCCTCCGCAGCGAACAGCAACAAAGGTCGCCGGCCGGGGAAAGCGAAAAGTGTCATCATGCTGTACCTGCTCGGCGGCGCGCCGACGCAGGACATGTTCGACATGAAGCCGCACGCCCCGACAGGCATTGCCAGTGAGTTTCGACCGATCCGTTCGGATGTTCCCGGAATGGATCTCTGCGAACTGCTGCCGAAGTCAGCTCGGTGGATGAGCAAATCGGCCATTGTCCGCACGGTGAATCATAAAGCGGGCTGCCATAATCCGATGGCCAGCTTCACCGGATATCCGGAACCGCTGCCGTCGGTTGGTGTAATTCAGGACAACCTTCCGCCCAGCATGGGGTCGGTCTGCGAGTACCTGAATCAGGACCCTGGCGGTTTTCCGGACTACGTGCATCTGCCGTGTATGCTCGGCTGGGGACAACACATTCGCCGGGCCGGACCGTACGCCGGATTTCTCGGAAGCCAATACGATCCGCTGTTTACGGAGTGCAATCCGACATCCGCGAAGCCGTCGCCGAGTCAAAACTCTCCGCAGCCTGTGCTGGGCTGCCCGGAGTTGCCAAACGCCAGCCTTCCGGCCGGCCTGACTCTGGACCGACTGAATAAGCGGCGAGAACTCACGCGGCAGTTCGACGACGCGCTGCGTCGTCCGGGACTTGGCGAAGAATTCGAACGCGTTCAGGACGGAGCGATGTCGCTACTGACGTCCAAACGAATTCGCGACGCGTTCGACATCGATAACGTGGACGCCAAAGTTCGAGAAGCGTACGGCCCGACGTTGTTCGGTTCGAGTGCTTTGATTGCCCGCAAGCTGGTTGAAGAAGGTGTGCGATTCGTCACTGCAACGTGGGATGTTTTCGCGACTCGACCGGGGTTGCTGGACGGGGTTGCCTGGGACACTCATGTCGGCAACTTCCCGATCTTAAGGGACGTCCTGCTGCCGATCTATGACAACACGTTTGATGCGTTGATGGACGATCTGTTCAAACGCGGATTGCTTGATGAAACGCTGGTTGTGGTGATGAGCGACATGGGGCGGACTCCCAAAATTAATAAGAATGGAGGTCGCGATCACTGGACGTTTTGTTATTCGGTGCTGATGGCCGGCGCTGGGATTCGAGGCGGCACAGTGTACGGAGAATCGGACAATCAAGCAGCCTATGTGAAATCAGATCCCGTCAGTCCAGCGGATATTTGTGCAACGATTTACGAGTGCCTGGGCATCGATCCGAACATGCAGATTCCGGATTCGGCCGGGCAACCGGTGCGAATCCGCATGGGCGGAAACGTTATCAACGACATTCTGGCGTAGGCGAAAAACACAAGCGCGACGCATAAGCCAGTGAATCACGAAAACGTTAACGAATTCACTCGCCTGCATGTCGTGCTTGTAGAGTTCAGATTGGAGACTGTCATTCATGTTGCGTATCGGCCTTTTCATTTGGGCAATCAACTTCTGCGTGAGCCTCCCGCATCTCTGCGCTGAACTTCCAACCTCACTGGACGAACGTCTGGCCGCCATCGGGAAGCCGATCTCCCTGGAAGTTGAACCGAAAGCCATCACGCTCTCGGGGCCCCGTGCAAATCTGCAGCTACTTGTCACTGGGCGTTATGCCGACGGGACCACACGTGACCTAACGCAACTCTGTGAGTGGAAGTCGCACTCGCCTGACGTTGTTGCGATAGCACCGAGCGGCCTGGCAACCGGACATGGCGACGGCAAAACGATTATTGACGTCCGTGCAGGGGATCTATCCGTCAACGTTCCGGTAGGCATCTCAGGTACTTCTGAGCCAAGCCTGATCAGCTTTCGGCGTGAGTTCATGCCGTTGCTGAGTTCTGCCGGGTGCAGCGACATTCGGTGCCACGGAGCCCCCAGCGGCAAGCACGAGTTTCGCCTCAGCCTGTGGGGCTTGGATCCGGATCTGGACTATCGGCAGCTCACGCATGAAGCTCTCGGGCGTCGGACGAATTCGATGAATCCGGACAACAGCCTGATTCTTCAAAAAGCGCTGACTCGAATTCCGCACGCCGGCGGGCGGCGTTTTTCCGCGGACAGCTCTTTCGCGAAACTGATGACGACCTGGCAAGCCGAAGGACTCCACGACGATGCCGACAAAGCCAACGTTAAATCACTGACAGTTTTGCCAGCGCGACGCGTTCTGCAGGCACCGGCGAATTGGCAGCAGATTTCTGTTCGTGCTGAGTTCGCTGACGGACAATCCGCAGACGTGACTCGCCTGACCACGTTTTTCAGTAGCGATCTGGCACTCGCCGATGTTGATCGCACGGGATACGTCGAATTCAAAGCGCAGGGCGAAGTGGCGATCTTGTGTCGATACATGGACCAAATGGAATCTGTGCGTCTGATGTACATCGATGAACCCGCACCGGGTTACCAATGGCCGAATCCTTCAGAGTACAACGACATCGACAAACACGTCTTCGCCAAACTCCGGATGCTGAATATCGCTCCGTCAGAACTTTGCAGCGATGAACACTTTGTCCGTCGCTTGTATCTGGATGTTTGTGGAATTCTGCCGGCGCCCAAAGAAACGCACAGGTTTGTCGCATCGAAAGCCCCCGACAAACGGCAGAAGTTGATTGATGAATTGCTGGAGCGTCCCGAATACGTTGACTTCTGGACGAAGAAGTGGATGGACGTGTTGCGGTCGAGTCGTGACGCGATTCAGCTGGCGGGCGCCCAGGCCTATCAAGGCTGGTTGCACAAGCAGATTGCCGAAGACGCGTCCTTCGCTGAGATCGCCCAGTCACTGCTTACGGCAACAGGGAAATCGTTCACTGACGCCCCTGCAAATTTCTTTTGTGTGTCTCCCACACCGAAGGAAATTACCGATCCCGCTTATCTGCAGAAGGACCTGACAGAAGCGACGGCTCAGTTGTTTCTAGGTGTTCGTCTGCAATGCGCGAAGTGTCACGACCATCCTTACGAACGCTGGAAACAGAATGATTATCTATCACTGGCAGCGTATTTCACGCAGGTCAGGCAGAGTCGGGTCGGAAAAGCCGGACCTGCCGGGCGACCCGACCGACGGGAGATTGAGATCACGCTCGACGCCACGGCTCCGGAAATCAAAGATGACACCGGCGCGGACGTCGTGCCTCGACTGCCCGGCCAGTCGTCGACGAAGATTGCCGATGGGCAGGACCGCCGCGAGTTGCTCGCGGACTGGCTGACACAAAAAGATAATCCGTTTTTCGCCAAAGCCATCGTCAATCGAATCTGGTTCCACCTGCATGGCCGCGGCATTGTGGAACCTGTCGATGATTTTCGCGATTCCAATCCTTCCACCAACGACGAATTACTGGAGGCACTTGCGGCGGAGTTCGTCGCCAGCGGATTTCGTATGAAGCCGTTGATTTCCGCAATTGTGAATTCACGTACTTATCAACTGAGTGCCATTCCCACGAGCACAAACACTGCAGACGATCGGTACTTCTCACACATGCGGTCACGATCGCTGACGGCCGAAGTTTTGCTCGACGCAGTTTGCAATGTCACCGATGTTCCCGAAGTGTTTGAAATCACGAACGACTATGTCTCCGGACTTCCGGAAGGTACGTTGAAACTACCGGTTGGCACGCGAGCCGTCCAACTGCCGGTAAATGATTTCACAACGCTGATCAACACGATGGGCAAGTACGTCCGGTACGAATCTCATCCGTTTTTGCGCACGTTCGGTCAGCCGGGACGAACGCAGACCTGTGAATGCGATCGTGAACAAACCTTCGGCCGCAAGCAGGCTCTGGAACTGATTATTGGCAAGGAGACGTCGGATCGACTGACCGAAAACCACAACTGCCTGAGCGATTTGCTCGCTCAGAATCTCTCCGATGCCGACATCCTGAACAACCTGTACGTCCGAGCGCTCTCCCGCTTCCCCGCTGCCAGCACTGCAGAATCTCTGCTGCAGCATGTCTCCAGCAGCGAAGATAAACGCCAGGCCTGGGAGGATATTCTGTGGACGATCCTGAACTCCCAGGAATTCGTTTACCAACATTAAAACAGTTCACGAATACACGTGGTCCATCAGTAGCCGATTTCGCCCGGAGCATGGATGCCTCTTTTAACTGCCGTCGCTCCGCGACTCATGATTCCCGCAAATATCCGCAGAATGCATCCCAGGTATTAAGGAAAACAGACGTGTCCGAAACAACAGACGATTCAGAACGCCGCGCCTATTGGGCTGCGCAGATGGAGCTTGGCTATGCATTCGTCGAGCGACTGCTTGAGTTTCCCGTCAGTGAGTGCGGCGAGGGATTCGCCTCGATTCGCGATGCGGCGGAATCGTCGGACGTGGAAATGACGTTTTCCGATTCGAAAATCGCCGGACACCTCGACCGCGTGTTCTACATGCGCGAATCGTTGGTTGACGACGTGATCTCCATCGGTCGCGACATGAATAAGCTCGGCTGGGTACTGAAGATTGAAGACGGCTTTCGGTCATTGGAAATGCAGAGTACGCTGGTTACGAAGCCGGACATCTTCGATTCCATTCTGCAAAAGTGCCTCTGGGAATGCGGCGGCGAGATTCCGTCTGTCGAGTTCGTGTTTCGCCGCGCCATCGTGATGGTGGCGAACATCCCAAAGATTGGCACACACATGTCCGGTTCGGCGATCGACATATCCGTCTATCAACGGGATGGCGAAGAGCTGTGGCGGGGAGGACCGTACATTGATGTCAGCGAACGGACGCCGATGCGTTCCCCGTACATCACGGCAACAGAGCTGCAGAATCGGCTGAGGATTACAGAAGTGATGGAGTCGCACGGCTTCATGCATTTTCCGTACGAATTCTGGCATTACAACAAAGGCGATGCCGGTGCTCACATTCTGACTAACAACCCGGCGCCGGCTCGTTACGGCCCCGTGAACTGGAATCCGGAAACAAACACGGTGACAGCAGTGGGCGATCCCCTGAGCCCGCTAAATCCGCTGGACGTGATTGAAACGGAAATTGCTTCAGCCATGGAACGGATGCGTTGAGTCGTACCCGACCCAGGTCTTATTTCCACCTGATCTTTGCGATGTAAATGCTGTTATCGGCGCCGTGCTTGTTGTCGACGGGCATCACGTAATTCGGCCCCCACGTCTGCATCCATTCTGTGGCCACCACCCACGTTTCATCCGCCGTGATATTGGCAATGCCGAAATTGCCCAGCCTGGCGCCGCGTTCAGGGACGATAATCTGTTCGGTGCTGCGGATAATGTGCAGTTTGTCACGGTCCACGCGAGCGATAAACAGGGGAGCGCGATGACGGAACACGTGATCGTTGTTGGCGCCCTTGCGTGTATAGACCAGGTAGAGTTCATCACCGTGAGTGGCCCAGTGCTGCTGAGTGTTGTAGTTGCCGAGATCACTGCCATCGTCGAACGTCCAACGGCGAGGTTCATCGTACGTTAGCCCGTCGGTGCTGCTGGTGACGTAACCGTTCTTGTCGTTCCGAAGCGTCAGGAAGAAACGATTGCCGGACTTTGTCAGTGACGGCTCGTACAGGCCGCGATCAATGTCAATCGTCAACTCAGAACCGTGTTCGACGTACGTCATTTCGTGGCCATCAAACCGACACCGGCAAACGGTAACGCCGTACTGACTTTTCGTCGGATCTTTGAAATAGACTGGCAGCAAAACGTCGCCGTTCGGCAAATCAAAACGTTGCACACTACCGGCTCCGCAGTTCTGGAACTTGAGATCGGAGGGCATTTTCAGGTGCAGCGGTTCGCTCCATGCGTGTGCTTTCGGGTCATAGACCGACCAGGCCGTCTGCCGCGGCCGCACTTTCATTACTTTGTTATCCTGGTATTGCACGGTGTGACCGGTACCGAGCAGTTTTCCCGTTGCCTGATGCCACGCAGGTGTAAAGTCACAAATCGTTTGTTGTCGTCGATCATCGATGCGACGACGCTGAAATGTTTCCTGCGGAACGAGCGGTGACCAGGACGTGCCGGCATTCTTACTAAACGATGAGTTCAACGCGTAAAACACGTCTGACCCTGTAATCATCAGCGGCTGTGTGGTTATTACAATGGTCGGCGCTGATTGACCGTCTGCTGCCGGAATGATTCCGGCTCGCGCGTGCACCCAGCACTTTGTACCGTCGTAACCTTTTGTCATGACGCTTCGTTCTATACTGAACGAGGCTGGTCGCGGGTCGTCCGCAGAAGCCGACCTGCCAACGGACATGCCGCAGGTAACAATCGCGATCGCAAACAGATGGAATCCCCGCCATTGCAAACTCGAGGCCCGTATCTGAAATACAAAGGTGCACATTCTGTTCTCCAAACACTGAGGTACTAGAGCCGTTTGCTAATTGTCGTGGACGGTGATCAGGCATTCTTCAATTAAAACGCCCTCCTCGCAGTACAAGTCAGCGAAATACGCTCTAAAACCGTCGCGGAATGTCTTATGTGTTGTCTGACATCAGTTGTCTCAGAAATGTCGCCGTCTGGGTGGCCGTGTCGAGTGCGGTCAGGCTTGTGTCTTCGGGAGCGGACTGATGCACGGTGAGCGGGCCGTCGTAGCCGATTGCCTGCAGACCTTCGAATACGCTGGCGAAATCGATTCCATCGGGCTCATAAATTTCGCACAGGTCAATCGGTACCGGGCCATTGCACCACGTGTTCAGCCTGATCGCGCCGGTCGCACTGATACGCTGGTTCTGCAGATAGACGTTCTCGATCCAGGGCGTCAGGCGTTCGATTGCAGGCGGTCCATAATCCTGCCCGCATTGTTCGAGATTTGCGGCTTCGAAGACGAGCCCGAAGTTTGGACGATTGATTTCCCGGACGCGAGCTTCGATTTCATCAAGCGTCTCAAACAGACTTTGAACGTGGCACTGGTGAACAATCTTCAGACCGCGCTGTGCTGCTGCGTCGGCAGCGTTTTGGACGTGAATGATGTCTTCTGACTGCTTAATACAGACACGAATCATTGGAGCACCTAAAGCATCCGCCAAATTCAGATAGGGCGTGATGTTCCGAAGACAATTCGGGCCGCGCTCGTTGTTGTAGACGATGTCGAAATCGCCTGAGATCATCGTAACGTTCAGGCTTCGCTCGTCGAGAATCCGGCGGGCAGCTCTGACTTCGTCGGGAGTCGACTGCACGCCGATCTGTGAAGCTCGCATACAGATGGCGTCGTACCCTGCGGCAACGGCCAGGTCAGCAAGAGCTTCAAACGACATGCGGGCGTCCTCCTTTGACAGGAATCCTTCTGCAATGCGGCAGGAGACGGAAAGTTGCATCACGCGGTCTCCTTCAACATACGCAGGAACTCTTTCAGGACTTCTGTGTTCTGGCCGTATCCGCGACCAGTCACCAGCAGACCATCGATCACCACATCTTCGTCGACGTATTTAGCGCCGCCCTGTTCGCCATCCATGGCACACTTGGGGACTGTTGTGAACCGTTTTCCCTGGATGCAATCCGCTGCGGTCAGGATTTCGATTCCGTGACACAGGCACGCAATGGGCTTGCCCGCATCGGCGATCTCTTTCACGACTCGACACAGATCGCGGTCATAGCGAATGTATTCCGGGGCGCGGCCGCCGGAAATGAACGCTCCCGCGAAGTCAGCCGCCTTTAGGTCTCGGAAAGCGATTTCTGACCGCAAATGATATCCGGGGCGCTCCTCAGTAATGTCCCACGGCACGGCAGGGTTGGGAGGAATTTCATGCAGCACGGTGTGATACAGTCGAGCTTCAGGGCCGGCAACGACGACGTCGAAGTGGTCTTCCGGTAGGCGGTAGTATGCGTAAAACGTGTCGAGAACTTCTGTGCCATCGCCAATGGGCATCAATATTCTGGGCATGTGTTTCCGGTTGTAAAAATAGGAATATTCGACTGGCCGTCGAAGTCTTGTGATGGGGG
>CALFOL010000644.1 GCA_937919915.1 uncultured Planctomycetaceae bacterium | reverse complement strand
CACGAGTCGAATCGCTCAGGAAGGAAAGATAGATCAGTTCATACATCGTCTGGAAATAAAGTCTGGCTTCCTTAGGCTCGGCATCCAGATGCAGGTTACTGGTATCAACCTCGGCAATCGGCGTATCGATCCACCTTTGAGCCTTCGCCAGCTTCACTTCGGTATCACGCACGGCGTCCAGATACTGCTTGAGCGTCGCCTGATCGTGGTTGGAGAGTTGCCGCCCCAGCGATCGAGTATTCTCAATCAGCAGATCCAGAGCACTCTTGCTTCTCGCCAGTCGCGCGGCTGCGTCTTTGCTGCTGGTGACAAACAGCATGTCGAAGACATCCTTTGGCCTATTCATCGCTGGAATCGGCCGTCCCTCACGATTGAACGACTGAGTCTGCGCGCCACGAGGGCCGCCGACACCGCCATTGGTCGACATGACCAGAGAAGAGTGTCGTGTGAGGTCTCCTGCATGTTCCGCATACACCTGATCAAGAGAGATCGAATTTTGATACGGACCGTCACCACCTGTCGCCGCGCCGGTCAAATACTGATCTGCATTGGAATGGCCATGAACCTGTCTGGAGGCGGGATGTGACAGCCCGGAATAAATCGTGATGTCACTGCGCAATGGTTCGAGCACGTCGAGCACTTTGGTCAATTCGAAATCCTTTTCGCCGCCCCGAGGAAACCAACTCCAATCCTGCCAGGCTGGGTCTGATTTGAGCGGCAAACCAACACCATCAGGGTGGTAGACACTGAGAAAACGCTTCGGCGTTTCGTCCATGCCAGCGCGGCCCGCAGCAAACGTTTCAAACCAAGGCAAGGCCAGAGCCAAACCGGTGCCATGAAGGAAAGTGCGACGACTCAGCAAAGCGGATTTGTTACTCATCGTCTGTTCCTGAATCTTGCTTGGTTAGGCGCCACTTTTTATTGCTGGCAATGTTTTTCCTGACCCGAAGCGTAAGCGAGGATGTTTTCACCAGTGCAGTCCTCGCTTACGCTTCGGGTTGAGATTTGCGCCAAAGTGGCGATGTTAAATCTGGACGCTTACTTTGAGTTGAAAATGTTACTGGTGATGATCAGGGGAATCAGGTGGCTCAAGCGATCACCGTGTCTCCTGAACTGTCCAGTCAAGTTGTCAATGTCTGCACGGTCACCAAAAGAGAGTGGTCTGCCAAGAGCATAAGCGGTCATCTTATGCACTATAGCGCGGGCAAATTGATCCTGTCGGTCCGTGAGCAGATATCGTTTGAGCCCATCCATCCCGGCCAGTGTCTGCTGGTTGAATAATTCAGAAGTTGCATCCACCGGCTCGTTCTTAATGTGCGTCCGGTAAGTTCCCATGGCATCGTAGTTCTCAAATGCGATCCCCCACGGATCGATCCTTGAATGACACGATACACAGGCCGCTTTGCTTCGGTGATCGGCAATCCGTTCCTTCAGAGTCATTTTCAGAATCTCCGGATCCGTCAGATCGACTTCCGGCACATTTGGCGGTGGTGGAGGCGGTGGATCGTGGAGAATGCGTTCCAGCATCCAGACACCTCGTTTCAGGGGATGAGAATCCTTGCCATCGGAGTTCATTGCAAGGATGGCAGCGCCCGTCAGCAGACCGCCGCGATTCGTTTGAGGCTCGATTGCTACTTTACGGAAATGTGGGCCATAAACTCTTTGAATTCCATAGTGTCCCGCCAACCGCTCGTTCACCATGGCGTAATCGCAATCGATGAAGTCCATGATGCTGTGATTGTGCCTCAGAACTTCCTCAAAGAAGGCGATCGGCTCGTGCAGCATCGCCTCTTTTAATGAGATGTCCGTCACATGAGTCACGTTGTTCAGGCCATCCATGCCCAGCCATTGTTTTACAAAATTCTCAGCGAATCGTCTTGATCGTGGGTCCGCGAGCATGCGTTCGACCTGAGCCGTCAGGACCTCTGGTTCTCTCAGCGTTCCCTGCTCCGCAAGCTCCAGCAGTTCATCGTCAGGAATACTCGACCACAGCAACACGGCAAGGCGGCTGGCAAACTCCAGCTCACTGATAGGTGTAGTAGCCGAAGTCGTGAGACTTCGGTCCGAACTCTCACGAGTCCGGCTACCTTCGGCTGTGAATTTGTCGTCGGTCGTCACTCGTTGAGTCAGGTAAAGGAATTCCGGAGTGGCGAGCGCTGTTGCCAGGACCTCGAGCATGGCATCTTCGAAAGTCGGGAATTTCGGCCGGTACTTCGCAAACAGGCCCAGGAACGGATCGACTTCGTCGGAGGCGACGGGCCGCCGCCAGATGCGTCTGAGGAATCGATTCAGCACTTCGCGGCCATAGATTTCTTCGTCGCTTTTGTTGTCGCTGGCAATGAATATATCGGTGTGAGTTTTCGGCGGCCACTGCTCGTAGAACGGAGCGATGATTTCAATGGAGTCGATAAGAACATGCAGACGTTCTTCCCCGTCGGACGCATTGGAGACATTACGAATGTGCAGGAACTCATCCCGTCTTGGAAACGTTGTGGTGAGTTTCCGGAACGGGTTGCGCTGGATATCGCTGAGCGGGATATCGAAGTGGATGAACTCGGGATTGTCGCCGGATGCCGTAACCGGAATGTCACGTTCACTGATTGTTTGTGAGAAGTTGGCGTTGTTGCTGGTGTGAGCACTGAAAATCAAACGCAGGCTCGCATACTCATCGGGGTTCATCGTCGAACGACCGGCATGAATGAGAACGCGCATGATGCCTTCGTCAGGAAGAAAGCGATCAAGATCCATTTTCAACTCGTTCGACCGGGGAAGAACGAGCAAAAACGGAGAAACAGCCGGCGTCTGCCCAATAATGGCGTCGGGCCGAGGCATCGCCTTTCCACCGGAGAATTGAATGCCCTGACCGGTGTCGAGGTTGAACAGATGTTGCTGATTCCTGTGCTTGAGATAGCTCTCGTCATTCTTGTTGAATGTTTTTGCCTTGTCTCCCGCCGTTACCTTCTCCATCTCTTCCTGCATCGAGATGATGTAAGTGATGGCCTCAGGACGCGCACCGCTCACGGTCGCTCGCTTCAGCGCCGTCAGTCCAATCTCACGATAGGTCTCGAACTGCATGGCAGACATCTGCAGCAAATCCGAACTGTTCTTGAAACCGTCCTCCGAGGCAGTTTCGGGCGGCAGCTTATTCGCGAGGGCGTAAGGCAGGCCAAGCAGGTCCTGGAGGGCGTAGTTGTATTCGTATTTCGTCAGCCGGCGAAACGACGAGTGGTCTTGCGTATTACGACGTACGAGAGACGCCTTGTTCAGTTCATTGCTGAGCCATTCAACAATATTGCCACGATCGGCGTCGGCCAGTGCGTAATCAGGTTCGCCCTCCGGCGGCATCACGGAGTTGCTGAGTACGTTATAGACCTCACGCCATCGCTCAACGTCAGGACCGGTCAGAAGATCAGGATTCAGTTCATCGACACGAAGTCTGCCCTCGGATTTATCAGGACCATGACAGACTAAGCAGTTCTTGTTCAGGATCGGTCCCACTGACACTTGAAAGTAGGCAACGTTCGCCGTTGGAATGGCGTCGGTGGCTTTTGTCTCGACGTCTGCCTCTTTCAGAAATCTGGACTTCGTGCGCCCCAATTCTTTGGCCTGTTGCAAACTGATTGGGGTCTCGTGATCATCCGCTGCCAGATTTGCGCAGAGGCCGATGATGACCAGCAGGATGTTGAACGTCAGGGTCTTCATAGTGGCTTGTTTTGTTCTACGCCAACTCCGGCGTGCGACTTGTGTGCACTGACGAACGGGCGATCGAACGGAAGGGAATAATTGGGAGGGAGGGGGTTTGGCAGGATTGTGCTTCGGCGGGGCGTGGCACTATCAAGAAGAATGGTCACGAGGCACTGGGCCAATATACCAACATCGACCGCCAGCAACGAACGATTTTACCAACATTTCGCAGGTGCTGGCCGTGAGCAGCAGCGATTGCGGCGTTGCTGCCGCGTACGACAGATATTGACTACGGTCTTGGCGGCTGCCACGGGCTTCCGTCGCGCTTCGGCGTCGGCAACACTTGCGCGATGGATTCGGAGAGACTCCCCCCGGCTTTTGCGATTCTGGATCTCCTGGGGCGATGGTGGCGGCGATGAACCATCAATCGGGCAAAAATCGGGGCGCACCGGAGCAGGGCGTTCCGTTTGAGTCCAGCAGCCGTTAGAAGTTAGTATTCACGAATTCCACCTTCATTTTCTCATTGGCGTGCGTACAGGACGCAACTGACTTTGGTCATGGCCCGCGGTATCGTTATACGTCTCCCACCCGAATCGCCCTCCAGGATGTCCCCATGTCTGGCAAATCGCTTAGAACGACCCCTTCACCGTTCATCCGTGAAAAGAAGAAATCTACACCGGATGCGCCGCGCGGCGCTCGACTGGTTTCTCTGGATGCCTATCGAGGATTCATCATGATACTGCTGGCCGCCAGCGGTTTCGGGATCTCAAGGTTTGCCGGCCTGCAACCGGATAACCCCGTCTGGCAGTCGTGGAACTACGAACGCTTTCAACAGTGGGACTTTCATTTCACTCATCCCCCCTGGGTCAGCATCCGCGGCTGGATGGGAGTCTCGCTGTGGGACATGATTCAGCCTTCGTTTATGTTCATGGTTGGTGTTGCGATGCCGTTTTCGTACGCTCGACGATCCACGATGGGCAGCTCTTCGGGACGCCGCCTGATACATGCGATTGTGCGCGCCATCGTGCTTGTGCTGATGGGAGTCTTCCTGTCTTCGATCAACGACGCACACACGGACTGGGGCTTTGCGAACGTGTTATGTCAGATAGGTTTGGGCTACGTGTTTGCCTACCTGTTTCTTTCGCGGTCACCACGGATCCAACTGGCGGGCATCGCCGTGATTCTGTTCGGGTACTGGGGCTGGTTCATGCTGAATCCCCCGCCCGAAAACTTCAATTACAAAACAGTCGAAGTTTCCGCTGAGAACGGTGAAGTCTTTGAAGGACGATTCGCACCATGGTCCAAAAACGCGAATGCGGCGCACTTCTTCGATGTCGTGTTCCTAAACATGCTGCGGACTCCGGGGAATTTACCGGACGAACCAGCGGACACATCGGACACAGTGTCGGATGCTCCGGCACAAGTGCCCCCTGAGGCGGTCAGCGAACGGGGACTGATTCGCAAATGGTTCTTTGCAGCAACGGATCCCTTTGAGTTCAACGGCGGAGGCTACGCAACGTTAAGCTTCATCCCATCGATCGCCACAACTTTGCTGGGCGTACTGTGTGGACAACTGTTGTTGTCGAACGAGACCAACAGCAGAAAGCTAATGACCCTGGTTGTCATGGGAGCTGCCTGCCTGGGGCTGGGGTTATTGGCTCATCATTCCGTGTGTCCAATCGTTAAACGCATCTGGACGCCCAGCTGGGTGCTGTTCGCCGGCGGCTACACCACGTGGGCACTGGCGGCATTCTTTTTTCTGTTCGATATGCTGCCCCTGCGAAAACTCGCCTTCCCGCTGGTTGTGGTGGGAATGAATTCCATCGCAATGTATCTGATGGGCCAGCTGATGCGTTCCTGGGTCACAGACAATGTCGTCAAAACACATTTCGGCGGGGTGTTGAACTCGATGTTCGGCGCTGAGGCGATTTCTACAAACGGTGTGGGAGCAATGGTGTTGCCCACAGCAACATTTGTTGTGTTCTGGCTGATTGCGTTTTGGATGTATCGCAATCGGTATTTTATTCGAGTCTGAAGCAATTCGCTGAGACTCGTTCGGTTCCGGGTTAATGTTGAAAGCAAAAGGATGTCACTGACTCTTCGCGCCGTTTTTCGGTGTTTGTGTGTTGTTTGGTCTGCCGCGGTGGCTGTTGATTTCGTCCCCGCGGCGCAGCCTAATATCGTCTGGATCATTGTCGACGATATGTCGGCCAACTTTTCGTGTTACGGAGAAACCGCGATCCAGACTCCGAACGTCGACACACTCGCAGCGCAGGGAACTCGTTTCACAAACGCCTACGTCACAGCACCAGTCTGTTCGACATGTCGATCCGCATTTATCACCGGGATGTACCAGACCAGCATTGGTGCTCATCATCATCGCAGCGGCCGGGGCGAAAAGAAGATTCATCTTCCAGACGAAGTGGTCATGTTGCCACGGCTGTTCAAAGATGCAGGATATCACACCTCGATCCGCAGCTGGCCGCATCCCCGGAAACCGGACGCACTCGGAAAAAGCGATTACAACTTCGAATGGGACGCAGCAATTTACGATGGCAACGACTGGACCAAGCGGCAGCCGGGACAACCGTTCTTTTGCCAGATCCAGACGCCTGGCGGAAAACGCCGAGATGGTGGCAGCGAAGCAGCGAAGAAATTTCAGCAACAGTGTCTGCAGAAGTTCGGCAGCAACACCCCCGTCAGCAAGGTGACTTTGCCGCCGTACTATCCCAACGATCCAGCGATCCTGAACGATTGGTGCGCTTACCTGGACTGTTGTCGCTACACCGACTGGCTGGTGGGCGACGTCGTCGCGACGCTCAGGAAACAAGGCGAACTGGATAACACCGTGATTCTGTTTATGACAGATCACGGTATCAGTCACGCTCGCGGCAAACAGTTTCTGTACGACGAAGGGCTGCACGTTCCGTTGATCATCGCGGGGCCTGGGGTTGATCGCGGAAAAACGCGAACGGATCTTGTCGAGCACATCGATATTGCAGCTTTGTCGCTGGGAATCGCCGGAATTCCGATTCCCGCCACCATGCAGGCCCGCGATATTCTGGCAACGGACTATCAACCACGCGACGCTGTATTTGCGGCACGCGATCGCTGTGACGAAACCGTTGATCATATTCGCAGCGTTCGTACCAAAGGTTTCAAGTACATTCGTAACTTCCTGCCGCAGCGACCGCACCTGCAGCCGTGTGCCTATAAAGACAAGAAGCCGACACTCGTCGCCTTGCGAGCTGCTCATGCTGCAGGCACGTTAAACGAACTGCAGCAGAAACTGTTGTTCAGCCCGACGCGTCCGTCTGAGGAACTCTACGATCTGCAGATTGACCCATGGGAAATGAACAATCTTGCTGCGGACCCAAAACATGCGGATGCGCTGCGCAACCTGCGTCAGCGACTGGATCAGTGGATGGACGAGACGCATGACATCGGGCGCGAACCAGAACCCACAGAAATGTTCGACAGCGACATGCAGGTCTATGTGGATGGTATGAAACGCAGAAAAACCGATCCCAAAGATACGCAGCGAATCGAGAACAATATTGCGCTAATGAAAACATGGGCCGCAGAAGGAAAGTAGCCGCCGTTCGGATTTCTGCGTGTTGGTAGCCTAAGAACCGCTATCAGAAACTCCGCGGCTCACGCAGGTTCTGTTAGGGGTTCTTAGCTTAGAGTTTCACCGCAGATTTTATGACGCTGATATTTCGAGCAACGACTTTGACGGGCCGTGGAACATGCTGATGCGCGAGTGGCTTCGCGCGACCAATGCGGCGCTGTATCCGGCCGATTTCGTGCTGGAAGGCCGAGCCGTTTCATTCGACGGCGAAGGGGCACTCATCACGACCGAACAACGTCTGTTCAATCGCAACATGGGACTGGACAAAGCCGGCGTGGAAGCCATCCTCTATACAGCATTCTCCAGGGACGAACGACGAGAGGCGGGGATCGAAATCCCCGCCTCTCCCGTTTGTCAGGCAGCGCGCCCTTTTTTGCCCTCGTGGGTCATTTCGCAGTGGAGAACAGGCGGGTCAGGTCGTCGTCGAAGAACGTATAGTTCAGGGACTCCATGTAGAACCCGGCTCTGACCGCCGTTGCGGCGGACGTGTTGTCGCCCAGTTCGGCCGCCAACGAGGTGGCCAAAGCGGGGTTTTTCAAGCTGTAACTTACCGTGATACTGCTACCTGAGGTCGTCACGGTCGAAGGGACGAAAACGTATTTGTTTTGGCCGACCGTGATAAAGTACTCAGCGGTGCTCAAGAAGGTGGTGAGAGTATCGCCGTTCAGCAATCCCGAAATGTTGCTGACACCGATGGTGAGCTTACCCTGCTTCGCCATATTTAGCGCGTCCTGCGTCGTGGCGTTCCCGGTCAAGATCGCCTGAGTGACCGTGAGGGTGCCGGCGGTCAGCGTGACTGAGTAGTTGGACGCAAGACCGCTCCCGTCAGAGACAATTCCCGTGATGCCGTAGCTGCCGGCATTGGCGGTGCTTGTGTTTCCCGCACTGCTGTAGGCAATTTCGAGGTTCTCGCCGTTGACGCCGGTGAGGAATGTCGTGCCCAACGCGGTGGTTTAGAAGTTGCGCCTTTGGGTAATGAAATTTAAAATTGGTATTGCAGAAAAA
>CALFOL010000643.1 GCA_937919915.1 uncultured Planctomycetaceae bacterium | reverse complement strand
AAGGCCAGCTTTGATGGCAGTGTTAAGGGCTTTGTAGTTGGCGAGGTTTTCGGTGGTGTTGACCTGCGGGACGGCTCCGCCGGTGATACCGTTGACGAGGTTGAAGTGGCTGCCGCCGAGTTCTTCCGGTTTCGTCTTGCCGACGAGGTACAGCTTGTTGCCGGGAGCCTTCAGGTCCATGGTGACGGCCTGTTCGACGTGGTCGATTTGGCCGAGAGCGGTGATCAGCAGGGTGGACGGAATGGCAACCGTTTGACGGTTGCCGTCTTTGTCTTCGTAGCTGAATTCGTTGTTCAGGCTGTCTTTGCCGCTGACGAATGGTGTGCTGTAAGCGACCGCGATGTCGTGGCAAGCCAGGGCAGCTCGGACCAGCGTTCCCAGAGTTTCCGGACGTTCGGTGTTGCCCCAGCAGAAGTTGTCGAGGATCGCGATTTTGCACGGGTCGGCTCCCACGGCCACGCAGTTGCGGATGGCTTCGTCAATGGCACTGGCGCACATCCAGTACGGGTCGAGGTCACCGAGATGTGGATTCATGCCGCAGCTGATTACGAGGCCTCGGTTGGATGTGAGGTCGGGGCGGACAACTGCCGCATCAGATGGGCCGTCGTTGTTGATTCCGACGAGTGGCTTAACGACGCTGCCAGCCTGAACTTCATGGTCGTACTGCCGGATGATCCATTCTTTGCTGGCGACATTCAGGCTGCCGAGGATCTTTTTCAGATCTTCAGTGTAGTCGGACTTGTTGAGTGCAGCAGTGTAGCCGTCATCGCTCCGCGTGACGAGCGGCGCAGATGACAGGTTTGTACCAGAGTCCCTGTTGGTCGGAGTGTTGGCGTTGTTCGATGGCCTCACGTCCGGACTAAGTGGCGTTGTGGTTTCGGCGTTCGCACTGCGCGGCTCATCACGCGGAGCGTGATGGCTACTTTGCAACTCATACGTGGCTTCGCGAATCACCGGCGGTCGGCCGTCGTGAAGGAATTCCATGGTGACTCGACCGACTTCGTTGTCGGCGTACTTCAGGACCAGTTCTTTGGTGTCGGTGAACTTGCCGATGACACTGGCTTCGACACCTTCCGATTTGCACAACGCGTCGAATTCGGCGACGTTGCTTTCCGGTACGGCAAGCACCATGCGTTCCTGGGCTTCGCTGATCCAGATTTCGGTGTATGACAGACCCGAGTACTTCAGCGGAGCTTTGTCGAGCCACACTTCGGCTCCGGTTTCTTCTCCCATTTCGCCAACGGCACTGCTGAAGCCACCCGCACCGCAGTCGGTGATGGCGGTGTACAGGTTGCGGTCGCGAGCGACCAGTAGAACATCCAGGACCATCTTTTCGGTGACTGGGTTGCCGATCTGAACGGCGCCGCCGCTGATGCTTTCGCTGTCTTCGGTCAGCTCTGCGGATGAGAACGTGGCTCCATGAATTCCGTCGCGCCCGGTGCGACCGCCGACGGCGACGATCAGGTCGCCGGGAGACACTTTGCCTTCGCTTTTGTCGCGAGGAATCATCGCGATGTTGCCACAGTAAACCAGCGGGTTGCCCAGGTAACGGTCGTCGAAGTAGACGGCCCCATTGACCGTTGGGATTCCCATACGGTTGCCGTAGTCACGCACACCGCTCACGACGCCTTCCATCACAGCTTTGGGATGCAGAACGCCCGGTGGCAGTTCGTCGGCAGGGAAGTCCGGTCGAGCGAAACAGAAGACGTCTGTGTTGCAAACCGGGCGAGCTCCCAGACCCGTGCCCATCGGGTCGCGGATCACACCGCCGAGTCCCGTGTTGGCTCCACCGTAAGGTTCGATGGCCGATGGGTGGTTGTGAGTTTCGACCTTGATGCAGACGTCCTGGTTTTCGTCGAAGGTGACGATGCCAGCGTTGTCTTTGAAGACGCTGACGCACCAGTCCTTGTCGCCGAGGTTCTTGCGGATCTGAACGGTCGCCGCGAAGACGGTTTCCTTCAGCATGTTTTCGAACTGAATCTCACGAACCGTTTCGCCGTCTTTGGTTTCGACGTAGTGAATGCGACCAGCCAGCGTCTTGTGTGAACAATGCTCGCTCCACGTTTGCGCGACGGTTTCCAGTTCGATGTCGGTCGGGTCACGATCGAGCGACTTGAAGTAGTCACGAATGGTCTGCATTTCTGCCAGCTGCAGGTACAGCTGACCTTCGGCAGACAGCTTCATCAGTTCTTCATCCGTGTCCATGCTGCGGATCGGTATAGTGCTGAGTTTAAAATTGTAGTCGCCACCGACGGACAGGTCGGTCAGTTGCAGCGGTCCGGCGATGATGTATTCGATGGCATCGTTGGCGATGACCTTCGTTGACACTCGCGAGTGTTCGGCTGCGGACAGGTCGCCGGTCAGCCAGTACTTGCGGCAGGTTGCCACGGCGGTGACGTTCAGGTCCTGTTGGCTCAGTGCTTTCGCCGCGTTGTCGGCGACGCTGTCAGTGACGCCGGGGTGCAGCAGGACATTCAGGCAGTCGGCGTTTCCGTTGGACGATGCATCGGGCAGGGCCGTGACGCGGAATTGTTCGACCACACCATCGCACAACAGCACCTCGGCCGCTCGGCTGGCGTCTGCTTCCGACAGTTCTCCCTGGATCAGGAATGATCGAGCGGACCGGACATCGGCCAGGGATTGAATTCCCAGGCTTTTGGCATCGGCGAGAATTCGCTGGCCTTCGTGGTCACGAGAGTCCTGAGACGGCAGAATTTCAACTTCCCAGAGCATTTTTGTATTCCGTCGGTTTGGCATCCAGACACCGGAATACGCGATTTGCCGTTCCGGGGTTAAGCGAGAGCACCGGAGTATTTCAAGCATCATACACGACTTCAAGCTGCCTCGAAGAGGACCTTGGGAAGATTGCAAAAGAGAGATCTGTCAGCCCCGATTTTCCCAGGCTTCGCGAATTGCAACGGGGCGACCGGATCGCCACGATATGGCTTTGCACAACGCATCCCACCAAACCGGAGTTAATTCCTGATGACCTCGAAATTTTCTGCCATCACGCTTGCAGCGCTCTGCCTGTCGTCCTCATTGATCGCTCAGGACTACAAGAGCGGAATCGAATGGCAGGAGCCGCCGATCGTAACTCCCGGCGAGACGAACGCGCAGCCGCCTGCGGACGCCACCGTGTTGTTTGACGGCACGGACATGTCAGCGTGGACCGGCGGCGAATGGAAAGTGGATGACGGCGTTGTGTATTCCGGCAAAGGGATGGTGATCAGCAAGGAGAAGTTCGGTGATATCCAGCTGCATATCGAATGGTCAGCTCCATCGAAAGTGAAGGGCGACGGTCAGGGCCGCGGCAACAGCGGCGTTTACCTGATGGGCAAGTACGAAATTCAGATTCTGGATTCGTACGACAACCTCACCTACTTCGATGGCCAGGCGGCATCGATCTACAAACAGACGCCGCCGCTGGCGAACGCGATGCGCAAGCCCGGCGAATGGAACACTTACGAGATCTTCTGGACGGCGCCTCGGTTTGCGGTGAATGGAGATGTTGAGTCACCCGCCTATGTGACCGTTGTGCACAACGGTGTGCTGGTACAGAACCATTTTGAACTGATGGGGCCATCAAGTTTTGTCGAAGCGCCGCACTACAAAGTTCATGATCCAACTGGTCCGATCAGCCTGCAGGATCATGGCAACCCTGTTCGCTTTCGAAACATCTGGGTTCGGGAAATTAAGCCTGCTGTCGGTCAGCGGACTTCTGCTCCCTATGTGATGAAGGACGGAAAGCAGGTCAGCGTTGAAGCGATGCAACAGGAGAAGGAAACCCAGAAGTTTCAGAAGGCCGTCGAGAACGCCGTGCAGCAGGCCCTCAAAGAAGCCGATGCAGAGGCGGAAGCTGACGCTGCGAAGAAAGAATCGCCAGTGCCGGAGGAAGAGCCAGCTGCGAAAGAGCAGTAAAAGTATTTCGCGACGCGGCATGTGGGAAATGCGAGTTTTTCAATGCCCTGGGGGCCGAAATCAGCGATTTTTTCAATCGGCACGGAGTGAATTTAAGCGGGCATCTTTGGGAAAAAACGCGGATGCCGCACACTGCAACTCAGGTTTTCAGTATCTTGTCCGCATCAGCCCCAATTCTGTTGCTTCGAGGAACGGTGTCTCCGTGGACCCCAGCACGATTTTTCAGGAAATTCCGTCCAGAAGGGTGGCGATTTTACGTTTTCGTATGCCCCTCTGATGACCGGCATATCGGCCATCGTGCACGATCGAATCGAAGTCCTGCTGCGCGCTGGTCATTCAGTACATTTGGTTCACCCTGATACGTCCAACTGTCGGATTGATTCGGTTGGCATGTACGGTCTTTCTGACCTGGAAGCGCTTGGCAATTTTTCGTCGGCTACGTTTCGTACCGTGCGGAATCCGGTTCGTCATTCGTGGCCTGAGGCCGCTTCATTCCGTGTTTGGAATGAGCTCGAAAAACTGGAATCATTTGAACCGGATCTGATACTGGTCGATGATGCCCCGGGAATTTTCGGCGCGGCTTCGGCCTGTATCGGCGGATACAAACGGTCGATCGGCGTTGCATGTGGTCGCCACTTCCGAGTCCCTGTGTTGAATCTCATTCATGGCGACTGGCGCAGTTATGCAGAGCAGCACGTGGGCCGATTTGCTGTTGGCTTGTGCTGGCCATTGATCAAAATGCGAATGCGGCGGGTGACTGTCGAATACGATCTGAATATCAGCCCGTCCGCCTATCTCGCATCGCGATATGCGGACTTCTATCGTGACAGGATTGAACATATTCAGTTTCACGGTGTGAACTGCGACGATTTCAAGCCTGACAATATTAAGTGTTCTGTGATGTCGGATATGGCTGGTCCGGTAATCGTCAGTTCCGGACGTGTCGCGAGAGAAAAGAATGTCCTCGATTTACTGGTCGCGTTTCGCCATGTGAAAAAGGTGATTCCCGCTGCCACGCTGGTGGTCCTGGGCGATGGGCCACTGTTGCCAAAGCTGCGACAGATGGCAGACGCTGAATTCGGCACGGCTGTGCGGACGCCAGGGGCTGTTTTCGGAGATGCATTGAAGTGGTGGCTGGCTCGCGCTGATGTCTATTGGACGGCTTCCGTGACCGAGAATTTTTCCATGGGAATTCTGGAAGCTCTGGCCTCAGGTACGCCCGTCGTGACGTACTCGGCCGGTGGGAATATCGAGCAGGTCGAGGACGGGATATCCGGACTGCATGCGATCCCGTCCGTGCCCGCAGAACTGGCTGACCGGGCCATTCGGTTGCTGCAGGATGATGACTTGCGTTCGCGGCTGAGCGACGGTGCTCGGCAGCGGGCATTGGTATTTAGCAACGAACGGTGCGTACAAAGACTCATGAATCGCGTCTTTGGGAAGACAGGATTGTTGCCATCAAGACCCGAAGCTGCCGTCGCCAGTCACTGACTCGCCGGATACGGGATACGCATAGACTTGCAGGGCGCGGGCGGCGAACAATATCCATACCTCGGAATTGTTGGGAACTCGCAAAGACAACATGGGGCTCAGTCGAAGACGCGATTATCTCGCATCACGCTTTGGAGCGTGCACCTGGCGATTCACTGAATGCGGACACGTGAGATGTTGCGGCATCGGTCGGTCGCTATGCAGCAGACCCGCTTTGGTGAATGAAGGGCTCGTTGCAGGCGGATTCTCTACAGCGTATTACGCTGATCTGTGGCCGCGGCAAACGGTTTTCGACAGCAAATCGCCTGATCCCACGATCCCGACGCATCCACATGTTTAGGTAAACTGCTCTAGTCTAGTTGTCCAGCAGGTCTGCGACATGCGTGACATCCAATGTCTCCGCCTCCTGTACTTCTGAGCAATCCGCGATGAATGTGGCACAGGGGTCAACGACTGGCGGCGTTTCAGCGGTGGGCAGGACAATGGATTCCAGAGCCATTGCACTGGTTTCCGCCGTGGCTACAGTCGGCAACGGAATGGGCTCATGGAGATGTGCTTTGCCGGCGTCGTTTTCGTCGAATGCAGCCTCTTCCTTGTGCGCAGCCTGTTCGTCGTATGTATTCTGTTCGTCGTCAACTTCGTCGTCAGCTCGCGGTGGTCTGGGACCCTGGTATTGATAGTACTGACATTCCAGACGCCCGTTGTACAGTTTGCGTCGCCGATCAGCGCGGCGTCCGAATAACTGTTCAAAACGTCGATGAGATGTCAGCACATAGACGCTCCAGGAATCCAGGGTTGCGAATGTCTTACCCATGATTCGGTAGACCGCTTCGATCTCTTCATGTTCTCCCAGGCGTTCTCCGTATGGTGGGTTGGTGATAACGCAGCCATATTTGAGCGGGGTTCTGAGGTTACTGACTTCCTGGACGCCGAAGCGAATGCTGCCGCCGACTCCGGCATCGGTGGCACCGCGTTGAGACAATCGGATCGCGTCTGGATCATGGTCGTAGGCCATGATTGGTGCAGGCAGGCTTTTCTTTTTGAGGTCACGCGCTTCGGTGCGGGCGTCTTTCCAGATCTGGCGTTTGATCCATGGCCAGTCTTCTGCTGCAAACGACCGTTGCAGCCCCGGAGCGATGTTTTGTCCGATCATCGCAGCTTCAATAGGGATGGTGCCACTGCCGCAGAACGGGTCGATCAGCGGACGATCTGTGTTCCAGTAGCTGAGCTGAATTAAGCCTGCCGCCATGGTTTCCCGCAGCGGGGCGGTGCCGACGATTGCGCGGTAGCCACGTTTGTGCAGGCCCGGGCCAGTCGTGTCGATCGTGAGTGTGGCGATATCTTTCAGAAGTGAGACTTCGATAACGAATTCCGCGCCGGTTTCGTCGAAGCGAAAGCGGTTGTGGGTTTTCTTAAGGCTTTCGACGATCGCTTTCTTGGTAACGCCCTGGACTTTGGGAACCGCATGTAGTCTGGATCGGACGCTGCGACCTTTCACCGGAAACTGAGCGTCGATTGGCAGCAGTTCGGCCCAGGGAAGGTCAATCGTTCGATCGAACAGTTCACCGAAGTCGGTGGCAGGGAATTCCCCTACTCGAATCAGGACGCGATCGGCCGACCGGAGCCAAAGATTGCAGCGCGCGATGTCGTGTTCATCACCCGAGAACACGACTCGGCCGTCCGTAACCTTGCAATCTTCGTAGCCAAGTTGCTGTAATTCGCGCGCCACGACGTTCTCAAGTCCGAATGTCGAGGTGGCGATCAGGTCAAAACGCGGCATGAAAGGGTACTCAAGGGGCTACTGTGGCAGTGTCGAAGCCGAATTCGACCTCGGCGTACGCGAAAAGTGCAGTTTTTAAAGGATCTGGAAGCCAGGGAGGCTGATGACGCAGAGACTACATCGCAATGGTACCGCTGGCAATTACTGTCTGATGGAGATTTCTGTGAGTGCCAGAAAGACGTGAGCAGACCTTCATCATGACTGAACGCATCGCACATCACTCTGAAGTTGAGGTTCTTTCGGGCAGGAACAGGGCTTAGGCTCTTTCTTTCCTGGAAAAGCAGAAGTAGAATCGCGGATGCAGCAAGGACGGAATCTTTTGTATCAGATGAAATATCTCCCGGCTGCGGTTCGAATTGAATTTGTGGCCCGTCCCGCAATAGGGAAACGGGCACCTGCGAACATGTCGAAGATTGACTGTTGCCAGGTTTGGTGCGAAATTTTGCTGAACATTTCTTCAGCGTTCAGTGTTTTCCTTGTTCATGCCGCTGACGCGGCAACGATAGTCCGGAAGGTTCAGAAGTATGCAGGTGGCCATAACCTGTCGGCACGGCAGCATCAGTCAGGAATTGCACGAATACATCAGTCGAAAGTCTGAGAAGGTTGTTCGCTTTCTTGGTGAAGTTAGCGAAATCGATGTCACAATCGATTTCGAAGGTGGTCGGGTTAACGTTGAAATGCTGGTTGAAATTGAAGGCTACCACACAATCGTGGCGCACGTTGAGGGCGAAGACAGCAAGGCGACCTTCGACAGAACACTGTCCAAAATGGAGCACCAGGTTCATCGCTATAAAGAAAAGTCTCGCGACCATCGACGAGACAAACCCTTGGGGGAAGCCGCTCGGTTGGCTGAAGAAAATGCGACTGCCGAAGCAGACGAAGAGTAGCATTTCGCCAGCATCGTGTTTGCTCAGCAGCCAGGATTTAGATCGTTCCACCGGCTTTGATTAACACAGGAACAGGATTGATTTCTGCAGTATTCTGTGGTGAGTTCATTCACAGAGCTGGCATAAACCGGGTGTTCTCTGACCACTGGCGACTGCGCCGTGTCGCCTGCGAGGATCCCCAAAGTGCAGTCTAATTTTTCTTTTAATGTCAGGTATCACTGAAATGAAGTTGACCGATTTTGTTGTCAAAAAAGCAATCAT
>CALFOL010000642.1 GCA_937919915.1 uncultured Planctomycetaceae bacterium | reverse complement strand
TCACGTTTGGTGAGGCTGTGATTCGTGCTGGCAGGGCTGCGATGTGCTGCTGAAATGCCCCATTTCGCGTTCTTCCGTGCGGTGGGGAGGATGAATCGTGAAATTGGCGCAGCTGTGAACACAGAACACAGTCTGCTGTTTCGCGCAGGAACCCGCTGTCTACACAGACGCCAATAGTTCTCGGGTGTCTTTGCGAGTTCGATAGCGATGCGAACCGGCTTTCGAACGGTGCTCATCGATACAGTGCGGCTGACCAGCAACCAGACTGAACAGCCTGCCGAACTCCTTCACCAAACGACACCACACCTCAGACGTAATGCCCAGACGATCGAAAATCGGAGCAAGGTGTTGTGGCGTGGAGCCTTGCTTGCCCGCAACGGTCTGACGAGCCGTCCAGTTCAACAGGCTCAAATAATCGGCCGTCGACATCGGCAGGAAACCCTTGTTGCTACAACGCTGATTGCGTTTGTTTGCACACGGCCCTGTCTGACCGGAACGCTCGTGAAGATCCACAGCAGCCAGATGACTGCCGCTGCGTGTCTTCGATGGAGTGGGAGAACGTATATGGGGACACAGGCAATAGTGTTCGGCACGGCGAATGCAGTGGTGTAGATTGACGTGCGACGATGGAGAATCCGCAGCTTTTGTGGTGTTGCCGATTTGTAAATTTGCATTACGACGGAGCGTTGGCCAGCGGGAGGGTGGTAATGCCCCAGCGGTCGCGCGAAGAGATCACGGAAAAGACATCACCGGGCTGAAGTATTTTCACAAGCCTGGTGATTTGCTCGAACAACTTCACGACGTCGGGTGCGAACGTGATCGCGCCGACAATCGTAAGCTGCACATGGATGAGTACTGCATGCTGGTGCTGCTGTATGGATCGCGGCCCGCCTCAGCACCAAAACGAAATCCAGCGACACGCAACACCAGGTCAGCAGGTGCGCAATGCAGGCTAGAGCCGTTTACCTGAACATGTGGATGCGTCGGGCTCGTGGGAGCAGGCGACTTGCTGTCGAAAACCGTTCGCTGCGGCCAAAAGTCAGCCTAATACGCTGTAAGCACCTTCGGGCAATTGGATTGTACCACTAGCTACCTACGTGAAGATTTCTGTTACTGGCCGGCCATTGGCAATGGGTAGTGGGCGGCCGAAGTTGTCGTGAATCTCTGTGGTGTGATCGATGCCCAGGGCGTGGTACATCGTGGCGGCGAGGTCGCCGGTGGTGACGGGGTCTCGATCGGGGACGGCTCCGTATTTGTCGGATTCGCCGTAGACAGCGCCGCCTTGTACGCCGCCGCCGGCCAGCAGAGCGGTGTAGCATTTCGGCCAGTGGTCTCGACTGATGTTCTTGTTGATCTTTGGTGTGCGGCCGAATTCGCCAAACCACATCACCAGCGTTTCGTCCAACAGTCCGCGAGAATCCAGGTCGTTCAACAGCACAGGCAGTGTGTGATCGGTGATCGGGAAATGCCATTCCGGGAGAATTTCGTACATGCGCGTGTCGTCGAAACCGTGAGTGTCCCAGCCGCCGTCTGTTTTGCTGCGACCGCCGATACTGCGAGAAAAGTAAACCGTGACAAACTTGACGCCGGATTCCACCAGTCGCCGCGCCAGCAGGCAACCTTGTCCGTACGTCGTGCGTCCGTACGCGTCGCGTAGTTCTGCCGGTTCGCTGGAAATGTCGAACGCTTTGCGAATCTGTTTTGAATTCAACATGCTGATCGCTTTTTCGTAGTAAGCGTTCAGGCCCTGTGCCGCGGCTGACTGATCAAGAGCCTTTGTCTGCTGGTTGATGATCTTCTGTAATTCGCGGCGGTCCTGCAGCCGGCCGAATGAGACGTTGGAAGGCAGGCTAAGCTGCGAAAGTTCAAACTTCGCATCGTTCGGATCGTTGGGGATGAATAGCGGGTCGTGAATCTTGCCGAGAAAGCTGGCGCGCTGGCCGGGTGTCGTTGAACCGTCAGAGATCGTGTGGGGGTAAGATACGAAGGTTGGCATGTCGTTGGTGCTGGGCGCTACCGCATCGACGATCGATCCGAAGGCCGGAAACAAATCCAGCGAGTCTCGCAGTCGCTGGTCATCCGTGGGCGGTTCGACTCCCGTGAGCGCCGTGTAGCCGGCGCTGTTGTGGTTGTTCATGGTGTGATGCACGGTTCTGATCTGTGCGATCCTGTGCATGACTTTGGCGGTCTCCGGCAAGTGTTCGACCACCTGCATCCCGGGGACCGACGTTGAGATAGCGGAATACTTTGAGCGGTATTCGCTGGGCGCGTTCAGCTTCATGTCGAACGTGTCGACGTGGCTGGGGCCGCCCCATTGAAACAGAAAGATGACCGACTTCGCTGTCTTCGCCGGCGCGTGAGCGACAGTTGCGTCTTGAGCCTGCAGCAGTTTCGGCAGCGTGAGTCCCAGCATGCCTGGACCGCCGATGCGCAGCAGGTCGCGGCGATTGATCGCTGAAGCGTTGAAAGGACTGATGTTGTTGAACATGTTGGAGTCCATGTTGAAACTGTCGGAAGGAAACGGCCTCGCCTGCGGCCCTGCGGCTACGGATTAAACGAAGTGGATGCCTTGCCGGGTCGACTTGTGCGTTTGCTGATTCGACCGACCTGGTCGTCCGGCGAAGCGTACTCGTATTCCAGAATTTCATCGCCGGGAGTCTGTTCCAGGATTGGTGCCCGGTCGCCTCGGGCCGTGGCGATGTACCGCACGGTTTCTGCGGTCAAAGGCCGCTGTTGGTCGTCCAGAGTCAGTGCCAATGCGCCGTCTGCTGTGAATCGCTGCTTTGAATCTTCGCGGATTCGTGTCCAGCCAATCTGCTGGCCCGTCGCGCAGTACAGGTATTCGTCCTTCCATGTCTTTGGCGTGATCAGCAGCGGGTCTGTGTAGTTGCCGCCGGTTGTATGATCGGTGTATTGGACGGATTGAATTTTTCCGTCGTCATTATAGATGCGTTGTTCGTCTTCCGGCCAGTAGAACGAAACGATCGCTGGCGGTGAGAAGAATGTTCCGTTGGAAACAAACACACCCACGTCGACTCGACTGGATTCCATCTTTGAACCTTCACGGATTGGCCGGCGTTCGTGGTGCTGTACGGAGATCGTGGCGATCGATGAATCTTTATTCTGCGGTGTGATTTCGATTCGTGTGGAGTCTCCCTGCAGGATCACCCAGTGCCATTTCAGGTCGACGCCTTTTGTTCGCTGACTCTGTGACGCGTCGATTGTGATGATTTTGGGGTTGTTTAAGCCGCGGCAAATTCGAGCAATCGCTGCCGGTGTGGTGAACAGAACTTCGCGATCCGCGATTTCGAAATAGTCCTTGCCGACGACGTTGTTCGTTTCCTGTTGAACCTTCAGCATGACAACCGGTGGCAGCGTTGCCGGTGTGATGCTGTGAGCCATCTGGATCATTCGCAGCGGGTCGAGCTGCTGACCGTCGAACACTGGTGGGTGAGCGATTCCGGAAAGATAGTCCGCGTCCGTGGTGACAGACTTCAGGCAGCGGCGCAGGATCATTTGCACGCACGGGTACACGGTCCCGTTGGCTTGCAGTGTTTGCAGAACGTCCGGATGAAAGGCGGCCAGCGTTGATGCAATGGCGTCCAGAAAAACACGATCTGAACCCGATGATCCCTGTGATATTACGACATACGGAGTGTTGGCGGGATAGGTGTCGCCATAGCCTCCGGCACCGTTTTGCCCCGGATCGTAGTCTCGATGTTCCGGGTAAATGTACAGATGATTGCGAAAGTACTGAAACGCCAGCAGCTCCGCGTTGCGAGTGTTCGTGTACGCGAACCGTGGCTGACTGCGCCAGAACGCTCCGCCCACGAGAGACGTTGACGAATTGCCCAGTGTGGTGCGGCTGTAGTAAAGATCGTTTTGCAGTCCGTTCGAGAGTTTTTCGGCGGCTGCAGCGGGAGAGTACTCGATGCGTGCAAGCTGCGGGAAGAGAGCGTAGTTCATGTTCGAGTGATCGCGGTCGTGATTGTCGTACAGAACGGAACTCAGACCAGCTGCCGTGCCTTCGGCGTACCATTCGTTCAGCAGTCGTGCGATTTCGTCTTTTCCGGTCGCGACAGTGGTCGCGGCCGTCGCCTTGTCCGGGGGCTCGAAGTAAACCTGTAGCTGCGTCAGCTGTTGAGACCAGACGGTGTTGTCTTCCGAGACCATGGCAACGCCGTTTGTGATTGCGGCGGGTTTGGGACGACGAATCTGGGGTGCCACGGCAGGCACGGCCGCCTGTTTTATAATCTGTTGCCAGCCTTCGAGCTGTCTTAGACTGGCCAGGTCTTTGTCCTGTTGCAATTGTTTGGGGCTGCGAAAGCCGAGTTCGATGGCTTTTCGAAGACTCGTCAGGGCGGCGTCGGGTTTGTTGAATCTTGCCTGAGCACACGCCAAATTATAGTGCGACGCGAAACTCTCCGGCTGCAGCGCGAGGAGTGTCTCGGCGATTGATTCTGCGACTTGATGTTTCTGCTGACCGAACGCGGCCAGCAGTTGCTGTTGCAGCACCGCAGTTTCACGGAAGATTCGTGGCCTGGCGAACACGCTGTCGTTTTTCTGCGCAGGTAACAGCTGTGCGTTGATCCGGCTGACCATGACTGAGGTGCCGCCGACGACCAGAATGGTCGCAGCCACGACAATCACATTTCGCATTTTCATGTCCGTCTCCGGCGTCGGCATCTGATTCTTAACCTTGTTCTACAGCAGCCTCTGAACGTCTTCATTGGCTGTTGGCCGCATGCACTATCGGTGTAGCAGGAATTCGTTGGCGTTCAGGAGCGCCCAAACGATATCTTCGAGTGCGGCTCGTGTGTTGTCATGTTTGTTAATGAAATCGGCCGCGAAATTCTGTTCTGCGACTGTCGGAGTTCTACTCAACGCCGCCAGATAAAGCTGTTCGATGATTTTCGAATTCGGCAGCTTCGCGGCCAGGCACTTGTCGATTCGGCTGTTTGGCTGCTGTAAAAGTGTACTGACGAGTTCGCCGCTGACCATTTCGAATGTCTGAGCCAGCGTGGTTTCGTTGGCGCGTTCGCATTCGCAGGTCTGTAGCCGATTGGGTTTACCAAACAGGGCCAGAAAACGGTCACCAACTTCTGGTTCGCTGTACCGAAATTCGCCGTTGCGGACGCCTTTCAACTGCACGGCCTTTGTGCCGGGATCATGTCCGCCAAATTTGACGGGAATATCCAGCACGTGGCCGATGGCATCCAGCGTTTGTTCGGCCGTCATGCGGTGCGGAATGGTGCGGGCGAAGTTGCTGTCGTCGTGCTGGCTGGTGGTGTTGGCTGATGAGGCGAGTTGATACGTGCTGGAATTCATGATCGTCTGCATCAGTTGGCGAATGTCGAAATTGTTTGCGACGAATTCCTGTTGCAGTGAATTCAGCAGTGCCGAGTTAGAAGGGGGATTTGTTGACCGCGAATCATCGACGGGATCAATGATGCCTGTGCCTATCAGTTGTGCCCAGATGCGGTTGGCCTGCGTTGTGGCGAAGCGTTGATTTAATGGGTCGCTGAGCCATGCCGCCAGCTGTTGCAGGCGATCGTTGTCTTTATCGTCGGTTGGTGGTTCGTAACCCTGTGTGCCTGCGTCGGCCAGAAAACGCAGGGCGATAGATTTTCCGGTGGTGGGATTCTTCACTTCGCCTTTGTCGGTAAACTTCACAATCTGTTCGCCAAGGAATTCGTTTTTGTCGTTCTTGTCGCGTCGTTTGTTTTCGATGATCTCGTAGTCAATGCGAGCGAAGAAGTTCGACCAGCCGTAGTAATCATCCTGAGTCCAGTGGTCGAACGGATGATTGTGGCACCTGGCGCACTGCAGCCGAATGCCCAGAAAAACCTGGGCGACCGCTTCGGCGCGAGCTTCCGGCTTGCGTAGTGCCCGGTAGAAGTTGGTGGGCGGGACTTTGTACGTACTGCCGTGGGCGGCGATGATTTCGGCGGCGAATTCGTTCAGCGGTTTCTTTTGGGCCATACTGTCACGAATCCAGGCGTGAAAGACATCGACGCCCTTGCTGTCCAGCGTTTTTTCTTCGACCCGCAACAGGTCCGCCCACCGCAGCGTTTGGAAATCGTTGAATTCTTCCGACGTCAGCAGTTCAGCGACCAGTATGGCTCGTTTGTCCGGCAGCGTAGATGTTGCGAAAGTTCTGGCTTTTTCTATCGGAGGCAGCAGGCCTGTCAGGTCCAGGTAGGCTCGACGAAGGAACGTTGTGTCATCGCAGATCGGGGCAGGGTTGATTTTTAATGGTTGCAGCTGTGCGAATACCGCTTCATCGATGAAGTTCACGATCGGCGGTGCCTGAAAAATGAAGTCTGGCCGATCCGGAATGAAGTCCAGGCGCACGGGAACCTGTTGATTCAGGTAGCGGACCACAACTGTGGCGCAAACCGGCTGCTCGGCGGTGACTGTTCCGGTCGCTGAAACTGTCACGGAGGTCATCGACGGTTCATAAACCGCCAGCGCAGTGACGTCCCGCGTTGAGCCATCGTCGAAAGTCGCTGTGACTTTTAACGAGGCGGAAGTTTCCGGTGCGGAAACAGTGGCGTTGGGTGGTGAGACGTTCAGACTTATCAGTGACGGCGTCGTCGAGTCTTCCTGCGGCAAGCCTCCGGCAATCCAGTCTCGCAGGATTTTGTGCGCTGCCGATCCCCGTTCGAATCGTCGTCCGCCTTCGTGTGGAATCTGCATCAATGGTTTTTGCAGCAGCAGACTGGCCTCCGGATCCAGCAACGTGATTCGTCGCGCGCCGGTTTCTCGCGTTAACGTCAGATAGTCAGTCTCCGGGGTTTGGCCTCGCAGTGACAGCTTCAGTCCGCCTTTGCCGTTCGCGTTGCCGTGACACGTTCCCAGGTTGCAGCCGGATTTCGACAGCACGGCCATCACGTCGTTGCGAAACGAAGGTGTGTCTTGAGCACTCGCCGCAGCGTGCTGGATGAATAACGCGGCGATGAGCAACAGTGAGCGGTGAAAAACGTTGGGGGGCATTTGAAGAAGCTGGGGCGGAGCGGAGCAGGGCAGCTGATCTGCGGAGTTTGCTCAGTGTATTCAGAAGCCTGGCCTGAAACCAGCAGGCTCTTTGTCCTCTTTTCCGCCACGCGGAACGCACTGATTGTCGTACTGCGGAAGGTCTGAAATTTGATCGCTGGGTTCTTTGGGAATGATGCCAGGTGAATTGGTTCTGTCGAGCGGCAATGGTATAACAGCCAAATATCGTTTGATGGTGCAACGTGCGTTCGCAACCACGTTCACCGTAATCTCACAGGCTTCCTACGCAACCGTCTGTGAGGTTTCCTTAAGTCGCTTTCATGAACAGGTGAGACTGTGGAGCAACAACATCAGCGCCAAATGTACGCGCTGCGACCATCCCTTTTTTGCATTGCAATCTTATTGATTGTGATGCTCTGCCTTGCGGGTTCGTCGCCCGCGATGGCACAGGATAGTATTTCTGAACAAGCCACGACCGAGTTCGCAGCAGACGTGCTGGACTCAGGCGACACCGCGTGGATTCTTGTGGCGACGGCTTTAGTGCTGTTCATGAACATTCCCGGACTCGCCTTGTTTTATGGTGGGCTGGTGCGAACGAAGAACGTGCTGTCTGTGCTGATGCAGTGCCTGGCACTGACGGCGCTGATTTCTGTGATTTGGCTCGCGTTTGGTTACACGGTTGCGTTCGACACAACCGCCATGGTGAAAGGTGAGGTGAATCTCAACTCATTCGTCGGCGGGTTTTCGAAGATATTTCTGAAAGGCGTTGACGGCGGCACTATCCTGTCGGGTTACACGATTCCGGAAGTTCTGTTCTTCGGATTTCAAATGACGTTTGCCGTCATCACGCCGGGGTTGATCATCGGAGCCTTTGCCGAGCGCATGAAGTTCTCGGCAATGATGTGGTTCAGCGGAATCTGGCTGGTTGTTGTCTATCTGCCGATCTGTCACATGACGTGGGGCGGTGCTGGTGCGCTGTTTTTCGACTGGGGTGTTATCGATCTGGCTGGCGGAATCGTCGTGCATATCACGGCCGGTGCGGCAGCACTCGTGGCGTGTCTTGTTATCGGTCCGCGCACTGGGTATCCGAATTCTGTGATGGCTCCTCATAGTGTCACGCTCACGGTTGTCGGCGCTGCAATGTTGTGGGTTGGCTGGTTTGGTTTCAACGGTGGCAGCGGACTTGCGGCCAATGGTGCGGCGGCGATGACTCTGGTCGCGACCCACATGTCCGCCGCCACAGCGACGCTGACATGGATGGCGATTGAGTGGACGAAGAACGGCAAGCCCAGCGTGCTGGGAGCGGCTACGGGTGCGATTGCCGGGCTGGCAGCCGTCACGCCGGCTTCCGGAGTGATTGGTCCCATTGGCGGAGTCGGCATTGGGTTTGCGTCGGGCATTATCTGTTTCTTCGCAGCCACATCGCTGAAAAGAAAATTTGGCTACGACGACTCTCTGGACGTCGTCGGCGTGCATGGTGTCGGCGGACTGGTCGGTACATTACTGGCGGCCGTGTTTGGTGCGGCTGTTTTCGGCGGCACCGGTGGAGCGGACTTCAGTATTTCCGGTCAATTGACGGTGCAGGCCATGGCTGCCGCCATTACGACTGCCTACACGCTGCTCGCGACTTATGTGATTCTAAAGGCGGTGGATAAACTAATCGGTCTGCGAGTCACAGAGGAGCAGGAATTCGGCGGACTGGACCTGGCACTGCATGATGAGTCGGGTTACAACATGGTTGAGTAGAGCAGTTTACTTCTCGTTGTGAACGGTACTCGCTCGCGGGAGTCGACTTTTTTCAATCGCAAAGCGTGCCCCGCGGCCAAAAGTCAGCGTAATACGCTGTCGTTTGCCGAAAAGTGATGTCGCGAGCAGGAGGAGACTTCTGCTCGCGATCGTGATTGTCAGTTACCAGTGGAAGGGAAAATTCATGTCGTTGAATCGTCGCACGTTTCTCGCGGGATCTGCCGCGGGGTTGTTGAGTCTTCACGTTCCTGTTACCGCTGCTGTGAATGATGCGGTCAAACTCAAGCTCGGCCTTGTGACTTACAACTGGGGCAAGGACTGGGATGTTCCGACGATCATTCGCAACTGTGAATCAACCGGCTTTGCGGGTGTTGAACTTCGCAGCACTCACGCGCATGGCGTGGAGATCACGATTGACAGCCAGCGACGCCAGCAGGTCCGCCAGCAGTTCGCCGATAGTGCGGTGGAACTGGTGGGGCTTGGCAGCGCGTGCGAGTATCACGCGGTCGATGTTGACGTGCTGAAGAGGAACATCGATGAGACGAAGAAGTTCATCACGCTGTGCAAAGATGTTGGCGGCACGGGTGTAAAAGTGCGTCCGAACGGTCTTCCTAAAGAACGGCCGGTTGAGCAAACGCTGGAACAAATCGGAAAGTCACTTAGCGAGGTTGGCCGATTCGCCGCAGACTTCGGTGTGCAGATTCGCGTCGAAGTGCATGGTCGCGGCACGTCCGAGATTGCTCACATGAAAACGATCATGGATGTGGCGGATCACCCGAACGTTGTGGTGTGCTGGAACTGCCTTCCGTCAGATCTTGTCGGAGAGGGATTGGTTCACAACTACAACCTGCTGAAGGATCGGATGGGGACGGTTCATATCCACGATCTTCGCAGCGAAGAATATCCGTGGTCAGCATTGTTTCCGCTGTTGAAACAGACGGATGCGAAGTCGTTTACCGGTTGGACACTGCTGGAAGACGGGAAGGTGCCGGAAGATATTGTGGCCGCGATGAAAGAGAATCATGTTCGCTGGCAGGAGCTGGCGTAGGTCAGGCTTCCGCGTGATGGTCATCTATAAGGTCTGCTGCGAAAATCTGCCTTCGTCGTTTCGATGTTAACCCTGTTTGTCATGCGCGGGCATGGCCGGCGACTCATGCTCGCGGGCGACCGGCACGTCCAGTGAATCGTCGATCGAGAAATACACGCCGTCTGTGCGGCCGGCAGGTTCCTGATAGTTCATTCGCCACAGGCGATGCGGCTGCAGTTCATGCATCATGTTGGCGCAGCCGGTGGAGGTCAGCAACAGCAGGCACAGGCAGGCAAGGCGTTTCATGGTGATGGTCCGGGAAGTTTGTACGAGGTGGCTCGATTCGCTGGCAAAATGACGGCAAATTGTCGACGATTGGCAATTCAGCGATCTGCGCCGCATTGCGACGGTGCCGCAGATTAGCTGGCAGTTCTTCTGTCCGGAACGTGAATGATGCGTTGATCGTTGCCAGGACCTTCATCACTACCGTTCTCCTTCCACACTTCCAGCAATTCCTGCCGATCTCGGAGATTATAATGTTCAAACGGTTGTTGTTTCTCGCCCTTCCAATTCTGTTTGGCTCTGTTCTCGCGCGAGCGCAGGATGCTGCGACCGCGCTGCCGAAGATTCCTGCGAAGATCGATCTGCAGGATGGAGACACTTTTGTGTTTCTGGGCGACAGCATTACTCACCAGCGACTGTACACGCAGTACGTTGAAGACTTCTTCTATCAACGGTTTCCCGAACGCAGAATTCACTTTCACAATGCGGGCATCGGTGGTGCCAGGGCGTGGGACGCGTTGGCGCGAGTCAGTCGCGATGTCGTCCACTATAAGCCGCGATATGTTTCCATCCTGCTGGGGATGAACGATGGCAGCTATCAACCGTTCAATCCTGAGATTTTTGCAACTTACAAAAAGGATATGACGGAACTGGTCGGAAAGATCAAAGCTTCCGGAGCGACGCCGATTTTGATGTCACCCACGATGTTCGATTCGCGTGCCGCACGATTACGAGACAATCCCAATCGTCCTCGCAGCGCTGAAATGTTGTCAGAATACAACAGCGTTTTGGCCTACTACGGTCGCTGGCTGCAGGACGTTGCGACGGAGTCCGGTGCATCCTATGTGGATATGTTTGGTCTGTTGAATGACCTGACGAACGATGCCCGTGAAAAAGATCCGGCGTTCACAATGATCAAAGATGCTGTTCATCCCGATGCCCCCGGCCAGGTCGTGATGGCGTTTGCGATGATTGAGGATCTCGGCCTGCGAAGTGGGGTCTCAAACATTCGAGTCCAGCCGGACGGAAATGGTGGTTTCAAAGCGACAGCGACTGGTGGCAAGGTCGAAAACCTGAAGGCCACGAACGAGAGTGTTGAATTTGACTGGATGGCCAAAGCACTGCCATGGGTCATGCCGGAAGAAGCTCAGCTTGGCGTCAAGCTGCTGAATCTGGGTCACAAAGCCAGCAAAGAAGGACTGGAAATTCACGGTTTGGCGTCTGGCACCTATGAAGTTGTTATTGATGATGTGGTGATTGGCCAATACGTCGATGTCCTGTTGTCTCGCCATATTGAACTACAGAACAACACTCAGACCCCTCAGTATCAACAGGCGTTGCAAGTGGCCATGCTGAACAAGCAGAAGAACGAAGGGCCAGTAAAGCAGCTGCGTGACGGCTGGCGTAGCTTCCAGTCATGGGCGCGATATTCGCGCCAGCTGGAAGAACAACCGAACAACAACGAGATCGTTGCCGTTACGGAAAAAGAACGAGTCAAGCTTCAGGGCCTGGAAGAAAACATCCAGCAGGCTGAAGCGGAAGCAAAGAAAATAGAAGACGAGATCTACAAAGCAAATCAGCCGGTGACTCGTCATTACGTGATTCGAAAAGCGAGATAGTCGAAAAACGTAGAGCAAGCGACTCGCTTGTTCAATCGGCTGTCAATAAAAGTCGTCGACGACTCAGCCCACGCGGACTGACTAATCGACGCCCGGACAAATCACTCCTCACCAGCGAAACACTTGTGCCACGCAGAAAACTCGGAACACCGTAATGAAAACATCTCCATTCCTTCTCACAGTGATACTGCTGGCCAATGTGGCCCATGCAGACGACATCGCAACCATCAAAGCTGTCGGGCCCGGCGCAGCAGGAGCTGCTGAGGCGCGCGTCGCCAGTGAAGCCCTTACCAAAGGTGGTGCGAAAAATCTGCTGCCGATTCTAAAGTCCTTCAAAGGCAGTTCAGCGTTGGCCAGCAACTGGCTTCGCAGCACCTTCGAAGCCATCGCAGATGCCGAAACGAAAACCGGAGCCGCGATCCCGAAGGATGATCTGCTGACGTTCGTGAAGACCACATCAGAATCACCTGAAGCTCGACGTTTGGCCTACGAATGGCTGCTGAAACGCAGTCCGCAACTCGCAGATCAGCTTATTCCGAACATGTTGCTGGATCCAGGCCCCGACTTTCGACGTGATGCAGTTGAACGGCTGTTGAAAGAAGCCGGGGATGCGAAGAATGATGCTGCTACAGCCGTATATCGCAAAGCACTCCAGGGCGCCGTTCACGAAGATCATGTGAAGAAGATTGCTAAGGCTTTGCGAGATGCGGGCGACGAAGTCAACATCCAGCAGCACTTCGGATTTCTGAGTTCCTGGAAGATCGTCGGACCCTTCGACAATAAAGATAAAAAGGGTTTTCCGATTGCCTATCCACCGGAAGAATCGCTCGACCTGCAGGCGGAATACGACGGGCAGCTCGGCAAAGTGAAATGGGAACCGATTGCTACGGAAGACGACTACGGCATGGTCGACATCGCCAGGCAGATCGAAAACTACAAAGGCTCACTAATGTACGCCACAACCACCTACACGAGCAGCAAAGATCAACAGGTTGAACTTCGACTGGGCACACCGAACGCGTGGAAACTGTGGGTGAATGGAGAGCTTGTTTTCGAACGCGAAGAATACCACCGCAGCACAAAGATGGACCAGTACAAGATCCCCGTGTCACTGGAGGCCGGAGACAACGTTGTGACGCTGAAGATCTGTCAGAACGAACAGGAAGATTCGTGGGCTCAAAGTTATCAGTTTCAGATACGAGTCTGCGACAGCACGGGTTCCGCGATTCCTTCATCCAACAAAACCGCTCGACGCGAAACCGCGCAGGGAGCCAGCAAATGAACAGTCAATTAATCTACGCAGTGATGATGCTGATTGCCGTGGCCGCAAATTGCCAGGCAGGCGATTGGCGTCAGTTTCGGGGTAACGCAGCGAACTCCGTCGCCATCGATGAAAAGCCTCCGACGGAACTCAGTGGCGGCAGCACTGCGTGGCAGGTCGCACTGCCAGGACGCGGTGTTTCCAGTCCAATCGCTGTTGGTCAGTCGATTATTCTCACCGCCAGTTCCGGGTACGGTCAGGATCGTTTGCACATCCTGAGCTTCGATTCAGAAACCGGCGAAACCCAGTGGGAGCGTCAGTTTCAGGCAACGGGTCGCACAGCCTGTCATGTGAAAATGTCCGTGGCGACTCCAACGCCCGCCAGTGATGGCGAACGGATTTTCGCGTTCTATTCCAGTAACGATTTGATCTGCACAGATCTGGCCGGCAACCTGCAGTGGTACCGCGGTCTGGGGGAGGAATTTCCGAATGCCAGCAACAGCCTGGGGATGTCGTCTTCACCAATCGTGATTGGTTCGACCGTGATTGCTCAGGTGGAAAGTGATGCGGAAGCGTTCGCGATTGGTGTTGATGCCGAATCCGGTGAAACAAAATGGAAGATCGATCGGCCTCGCAAAGCCAACTGGACATCACCCACTATCCTGCCAGCAACGGGCAGCAGTCCGGCACTCGCGCTACTGCAGTCTTCTGCTGGTCTGGCCGCCGTTGATCCGGAAACCGGGACCGTTGTCTGGAACTTTGCAGACGGAGCATCCACGACACCATCATCGTCTGTGGTTGGTGGGAATATCTTTATTCCGTCGCACGGCATCACCACGCTGAAGCCAGCGGCTGATGGAAGGTCTTTCGAGCAGTTGTGGAATTCATCAACGCTGTCGCCGGCTACTTCCAGTGCGGTTGTGATGGATGGAATGACGTTCAGCGTTAACAGCGCGGGCGCTATGTCGGCAGGCGATATAGAAACGGGAGAACGTCTTTGGCAACTGCGTTTGAAGGGGCCGTTCAGCGGAACGCCTGTCGCCGCGAATGGGCACCTGTTCTACTTCAACGAAAAGGGTCTGGCGTTTGTGGTAAAGCCGACCCGGGAAAAGGGAGAAATTGTGTCGGAGCTCGACCTTGCGGAAACGATCTTGTCCAGCCCCGCTGTGGCAGATAACGCTCTGTACATTCGTAGTGATGGCCATTTGTGGAAGTTCGCAAATCAGTTTTAGTGGACCATTGAAAGGACGCGCCTTTCATTTGAGATTTGAAATCTGAAATTTCAGATTCAAGATCCCGTCGTTGTCACATGTCCAACCTCAACATCCCCATCGCAATCGCAATCGGAGGCTTCGTCGGAGCCTTGATGAGGTTCTACATCTCGGAAGCCGTTGTTCGAGTGAGCGGAGACGACTATCGGTTTTTCGGAACGCTGACGGTGAATCTGATTGGCTGCTTCGCGATCGGCGTGCTGATGACGATTGCCACGAACACGACTCGGATTTCGCCGGTGATGCAAAAGTGTCTGGTCACTGGTCTGCTGGGTTCGCTGACGACGTTTTCGACGTTTGCTTTCGAATCGCTGAATCTGATTCAGGATGGTCGCTACGGCGCGGCGATGATGAAGATCAGCATCAGCCTGGTTGTCGGCCTGTTGCTTGTGTGGGTCGGCATGTTGACCGCGGGTGCATTTGTCTCCTCAGAAACATAGCTTCTCGCAAAATTGTGGATGCGATTCAGTCCTGAAATTACGGCATTCGGTTAGCCTCGGGCGTAAGCTCGGGGAGCAGTTTGACAACAGTCCTCAAGCCCCGAAGGGGCGACATTGGCACCAAAATCGATCGTATCGCCGCCGGAATACGCTGGCAGTTTCAAGGAACTCTTCGCCGTTTCGCTGCCGCTGATCATCAGCGCTGGTTCGCATTCGTTAATGAATGTGGCAGACCGTGTGATGCTGGCTGGCTACAGTCCGACGGATATTAACGCGGGGACCACCCTGGATGTCATCGCCGCAGTGACGCCGGCAGGGATGCTGTTGTGGACGGTTGCCTGTGTGCCCATTGGCACAATTCTGTATGCGAACACCTTCATTGCGCAATTCGATGGAGCCGGTAAAAAACGACAGCTTGTGGCGTCGTTTTGGCAGGCAGTTTGGCTGTCCATTATCAGCGGCCTGCTTTTGATTCTGCTGTTACCGATGTCTGGAATGCTGTTCACCTTTGCCGGGCATTCAGAAACCGTTGTTGTCCAGGAAGTGGCTTACTTCAACACGCTTTGCGGTGGCAGCGTACTGTTGCTGCTGTCGACGGCTTTAAGTTGTTTCTTTAGCGGCCGCCAGAAGACGAACGTCGTGATGTATGTGAACATCATCAGCGTAGTGATCAACGTCGTGCTGGACTATGCACTGATTTACGGTCACTGGGGACTGCCTTCGCTGGGAATCACAGGTGCTGCAGTCGCCACGTTGCTGGCTCTCGTGTGCGATGTGGGCATGTTCAGCTATTTGATTTGGCGAGAATCAAAACGCGGCGAGTATCCGCTGGCTTCTGCGTGGAAACTGGATCGTGGGCTGTTGATAAAGTACCTTCGGTTCGGAGTCCCGAGCGGGCTGCATTTCTTCGTCGACAATTCCGGATTCCTGGTCTTTCTACTGATCGTTGGGAGTCTCAATCGAGACGCCATGGCCGCGACGAATCTGGCTTTCAGTGTCAACAGTCTGATCTTTGTCCCGCTGTTGGGATTTGGAACCGCCGTACAGACGCTCGTAGGACATCATATAGGCGCTGGGTTGCCGGCGGCCGCTTCACGCACGACCTGGAACGCGGTGCGCATGAGCATCGTCTGGACGGGGACGGCGGCCGTGTTATTGGTTTTCTTTCCGGAGTTCAGCCTGCTGCCATTCCTGACGTTCGCGAACGATGCCAGCAGTATCGGAACGGTTCTTCCCGTCGCTGCGGGGCTGTTGAAGTTCGTTGCCGTCTATTCAGTATTTGACGCTTTGGCGGTGGTGTTTGCTTCGGCGTTGCGTGGGGCAGGGGATACCATCTTTCCGATGTTCATCACCATGTTCTCAAGCTGGTTCATCATGACTCTGCCAGCATGGCTGATTGTGCGGTCGGATACCGCTACCATTCAGCAACTGTGGTTCACCTGCACGGCTCATATATTGCTGATGGGTACAGCGATGCTGCTGCGGTTTTTAGCGGGTAAGTGGAAACTGATTCAGATTACTTAACGTGACGATCGCCAAAGTGATTGGTTCGCGGGAGCGTACCCGACGATACGAAAATTCTATGATGACATCTCCGTATGCTGTTCTCTGGGATCTGGATCCCAGAACGATTTATTTGAACCATGGTTCTTTCGGTCCATCGCCCATCGAAGTGCGTGCCGACAGAGAGCAATGGTCTGCGAAGCTGGAACGTCAGCCGATGAAGTTCTTCTGTCAGCAGATGGAAGAACTGCTGCACCGGACAGCTGAAGACCTGGCAAAGTTCGTTCACACGAAAGCTGCCAGGCTGGCGCTGGTGGATAACGCCACAATCGCCATGAATATTGCCGCTGAAAGCATTGCGCTGCAGCCTGATGATGAAGTGCTGCTGACGGACCACGAATACGGGGCTGTCCGAAATGTCTGGAATCGCAGGTGCCAGCAAACCGGCGCGAAGATTGTGACGGCTCAATTGCCGTTTCCGCTGAATGACCAGGGTGTTGTCGACGAAATCGCAGCAGCGCTCACGGACAGGACACGCGTAATCGTTGTGAGTCATGTGACATCACCGACCGCGTCGATTTTGCCCGTGGAACGAATCTGTCAGCTGGCAAAGCAACGCGGAATTCTGACTGTCATCGACGGACCGCACGCCGTCGCGATGCTGGATTTGCGTCTGGACGATCTGGGCTGTGACTTCTATTGCGCCAGTTGTCACAAATGGCTGTGTGCATCGTTCGGCAGCGGTTTTCTATGGGCTCATCCGCGACATCATCACAAGTTGCAATGCCCGATTGTCAGCTGGGGTGGTTCGATGTCGGGGCGATCTGCCTGCTGGCAGGACCGCATCAATTGGCTGGGAACGCGCGATCCCGCGGCGCTGCTGTCGATCTCTAGCGCGATTCGCTTTCTGGAAGGCATCACTCTTTCCAGGTTCCGCGAATATGCTCACGAATTAATCTGTTACGCACGACGCGAGCTGCTGGCGATCGATGGCGTTGGTCCGCTGTGTACAGCGTCGGAAGATGACGTCGTCAGCATGTGCGCCGTTGAGTTACCACAGTCTGCTGACTGGCAGCCCGGATATCACGGGTGTCCGGATCCGCTGCAATTGGAACTACGAGACGATCATGGGATCGAAGCGATGGTAGCAGCGTGGAAGGGACGAAGATTCCTGCGGCTGTCGACCCATCTCTACAACTCGACCGACGATATCGAGAAACTACTGTCGGCACTGCAGGGTTCGCAGCATCTAAAGTAGCCGTCACTGGGAGAGTGACGGCGACTTTGTTTCTGCAACTACTACCTGGCCAATGCTTCTTCCAGCAATGTGACAACCTCCGGTGCGTCAGGCTCGGTGCCAGTGGTGAATCTTGCAGCGACCTTGCCGTCTTTGCCAACCAGGAACTTCTCGAAGTTCCATCCAATGTTGCTGTGATCGTCAGCTGAGGATTTCAGGTAGTCGTACAGCGGAGACTGTTCTTTTCCGTTGACATCGATTTTGGAAAACATCGGGAACTTGACGGAGTACCTGGAGGTACAAAATTGACGGATCTGGTCAGCGTTGCCTGGTTCCTGAGCGCCGAATTGATTGCATGGGAAGCCCATCACAATCAGTCCCTGCCTGGAATATTTTTCATGCATCGCCTGTAGTTGGCGATACTGCGGAGTCGCCCCACACTGGCTGGCAACGTTGACCACCAGCAGGACTTTGCCTTTGTATTTCGAAAGCTCAACGTCCTTGCCGTCCAGAGCCTTCACGGTAAAGTCATGGACGGTTTCCGGAGCTTTCTTAGCGGCCGTTTCCGGTACCACGGTGGCTGCCGGGGCTTCGTCTGCAATTGCGTGTGCTGATGTGACGACCAATACGGCCAGGGTTGCTGCAACGATTCGTTTCATTTTGAAATTACTCCTGTTTTAAATGACCGGACAATGTTGCCGGGTGAGACTAC
>CALFOL010000641.1 GCA_937919915.1 uncultured Planctomycetaceae bacterium | reverse complement strand
AGCCAGAACCGTCGCGCGCCGCAGAACGCCCAGTTCCCGCGCCGACCTGCAATTTCCCAGGCGAAAACCGAGCCCACACGCCAGCAACGTCTTCAAGTTGGGGCTAAAGCGAATGCGCTCAAGGAACTGTCCAACAATTTCCAGAGGCAGCAGCGTCACAAAGAGGCCGTGACGCTGATGCGTCAGGCATTTCAGCTACAACCGAAAATTGTTCCGGAGGAGAAATTCGCACGAGACATGTCACAGGTAGAAGATACGGACTTCGTAGTCAGCCTTCTTCGATCAATGCTGGATGATGGGCTCTTAGTCACGGCTGATCCGTGGATCGAACTTGGAGACGCTCTTCAAAAGAAGGAAGACTGGCACGCCGCAGCATCGGCATACAAAAAAGGTTTGGCTTTAAAAAGCCATCGTGAAATTCGTAATGAACATGCGAGAGTCGCCGTTGAACGGTGTTCGTTGATGATTGCGGCTGATACGGATGTCGAATGACGACTCAACTGGATCGATCCTCGCCCTGGGTTTTCTGGTACGAAGACACAGGGTGGCGTTTGACGTGCCGCAGTTGGGAGTCCACTTTGTGCGCCTCGCGGAGCTGACAAACTGCGGCGATCAAGTCGATGGCTAGAGCAGTCTACTTATTGTTGTAAACGGTACTCGCGCAGGAGCAGACATTCTTCGATCGAAACGTGTGCCCGCGGCCACAAATCAGCGTAATACGCTGTAGAGCAGTGTTCGTGTTGTCTTCTGAGCCCTTGTAACTCAGTGCCTGGTACAGAATCCGGTACTCTCGCAGGCTTCGAGGTTCAGGCAGTTAGACCCGGCAGGCAGGAACGACTACGCGGCGTCTTGTTTCGCCTGTTCTCGCGTCAGTTTTTGTCGCAGGCGCTGCATGCCGCGAATCCAGCGGTCGTAGTCGTCGGTTTTCAGACTAAAGAACTCGGCGACTTCCGGATGTGGCAGAATCAGAAAATGCTCCTGCCGCATGCCTTCGACGATTGAATCCGCAACGTCTTCCGGTGTGATGGAATGCAGATGCAGGTAGCGATGAATCGCATCGTCTTCATCAAGGAAGTCCGTTTTGACTCCCAGTGGACAGACACACGACACCTTGATTCCCTGGCGGCCGTAGCACACGGACAACCATTCAGCCATTGCCACGTCAGAGTGCTTGGTCACCGAATAAGACGCTGATCCGATTTCGGTCAGCACCCCTGCGGCCGACGCTGTGTGTACCAGATACCCGCTGCCCCGCTCCAGCATTTTTGGAACAACAGCGCGGGCGGCATACAGTCTCGACATCACATTAACGTCCCACATGCGCTGCCAGTCGTCGTTGCTGCTTTCGAGCCCGCCTTTGACAGTGATGCCCGCGTTAGAGCAGAACACGTCGATGCGACCGCAGGTTTCGATTGTTGCGTCGACCAGGTGTTTCACCTGCGCTTCGTCGGCGACGTTGCAGGGGATCGCCAGTCCGTCGATTTCACTTGCGACCTTCTCAGCGGCCACGGCGTCAACGTCCGAAACGACAACCTTCCGCGCGCCTTCTGCCTTGAACTTTCGACACATCGCGGCGCCAATTCCGTTGGCTCCGCCGGTGACGACGATGACTTTGTCCGCCAATTCCATGGCTTGCGATTTCCCGTTCATGCAGTGAAGTGAGTTCCGGCCGCTCAGTGACTAAAAGCGGCACGGCACACGGACTAACTACTCAATTACTGATTTCTTCCAGCGTCTCTTTCGCGGCTTCGGCCAATATCTCATTATTACCGTCGCGAAATCTTTCGAGATCCCTGACCATCGCGTCCTTGTCCTTCTGGTTTTCGAGTTTTGCAACAATGAGGATCGACCAGTATTGCACGCGTTCGTGCGAATCCTTTATGCCCGCCTGCAGGTCTTCCGGATAAGGAACACCACTGGCGGACCGCCATTTCTTGAGAATGTCCTCAGCGAGACCGTTGGTTTTTTCGTTTTTCAACGCGCCGAACCAATCAGGCAATGCAGCCCAATCGAGCGTGAGCACCTGCTCGAGCGGCATCCATCGCTGATCTCTCCAGAGTGCTTCCACTTTTCTCGCCTTTCCGGCCTTCTCCAGCTCAATCCACTTCGCGGTCGTCCGAGCGTACCACTGCAGTTGTTCCCGCCCCGTGACACTTGCCGTGCCGACGGTGGCTTTTGCAATCAGGAGTATTACGACGACTCCGCTCACAATGAAGGCCAAGAGCTTGGTCCCGATCATAATGAGCTGCCGATATTTTTCGAAGAAGCTGATTCCGCTCCGCCGGCCGGAAGACGTTCCACGACTCCGCCGGCCGGAAGACGTTCCACGGCTCGCCATCTTTTCTTCATAGTGCGGATTGGGAGCTTCGCACGACGGACATTCTTCACTGTTTTTCCCGAACGGTTCATCACATTCTTCGCATGTGACCATGGGACCATAGCCAAGTGCCGTGCCGGAGCTGCGCAACATTGACAGATCCAGATCACCACCGTCGGCGAAGGATAGCTTGCCCTCCACTGCAGCGACCTCTTCCACAACGACGACTTCGTTGCAGGCTTTGCAGCGGAATTTTTTCCCCAGCGAGGAATTGGGAA
>CALFOL010000640.1 GCA_937919915.1 uncultured Planctomycetaceae bacterium | reverse complement strand
GGCTTCGGTTCTGGCTTCGGTTCTGCCTTCGGTTCTGCCTTCGGTTCTGGCTTCGGTTCTGCATTTTTTTCTGCAGGAAGCATTTCGGCTTTCTCCGGAACGCCACCCTCTGGCGCTGGTTTCGCGTCTGGTGACGTCGAAGCTTCGTTGCCAAGTCCCGCTGCGTCTGTTCCCGGGTTTAGACTGTCTATGCCTGGAATCCCCGGCACGTCCGGCGCTGGCTTGAGTTCGTGGAACCAGGCACACCAGGTCTTGCTGGCATCGGTCGAAATTTGAGCGATGCGACTCTCACACTGCTGCTTATCAATCGACGATCCGAATTCATCCAGCACACGCTGATACGCTGCTACAGCGAAATCCGCAGCTTCCTGCGTTCCGTCGAGACGCGTGTCTGCTATTCTTGCCAGCCCGATCAGGACTCGTTCGCGAACCTCTTCACTGAGATCTGTCCGATCGGCAAGTTCTTTGTAAGCGGCTTCAGATTTGACCAGTTCTTCCAGACCGAGCGGTCGGTCAGAAAACATATGAGCGACCGCGTCGTCTCTCAGACGATCACCTTGTCGGAGGCGAGCCCAAATGCCGATTTTTGTGTTTGGGAATTCGTCAGCAACATCGCGGAAGTCTTCCGGGCTAACTGCCAGCAGCAGGGCACGAGAGGCTTCCACCTCTCCAGCAGGTGAACGCTTCATGTAAACGACCACCGCGGCGACGGCCAGGAATGCCGCTAAGGCATAGATCAGTGTGGTCGCGTTTGTGGCCAACCACGGTCCGGAACTCCGAATCAGCTTTTCCAGTTCCGTATGATTGTTATCTGATAGTTCGGGTGTGGGCTGAGATTCCGACATTTTGCGGAGCGTCTTCCAGTGGATTTGATGTTGAGTAAAGACCGCATGGCACAGTGTTTTGTCTCTGTACCTGATGCACAAGTATTCGCAGAAGTATAGAAGTGTTCAGGATTTGCGGTCAAGCTGAGGCAGGGACGGAATCAGGTTTGATAACACTTGCCCCTTCGTTTATTGGTTGAAATGCGATTTACGGACGGATGATTCGGTCATGTTGCAAAAAAACACGTCTCCCGACCTCATTCCTGTAGTTTCCACGGCCGTTGCCGTATCTGGCGGAATATGGTGAATACAGTGGACTTGTGCGCGACTGCGAGCAGGCTACGACAACGAAAAGTTGCCAGGAATCGGTCATGTTACGTCGCCAACTCATCGCAGCCGGTCTACTGTGCACTCTGATGTGCGCGAGTAGCAGCTATGGGCAGACTGGCTCCGCTTCTCGGCCCGCGAACAGTTTTCGCTCTGAGTTGTGGCGGATGGAATTCCATGAGGACGATGAGAAGCAGAAAAACGAGGATCCCGCACAGCCAGATCTGGAGGATGCTGATCCAGACGGGATTGTTTCGAAAATTGCCCCAAAACCCATGGCTGTAGCAGCCCGAGATGTCATGCGATTTCCGGCACCAATTCCAGGCCAGACGCAACTCAGCGACCTACAGGCTGAGACTCCGTTCGCGGAGTGGGAGGTCGATGAGGGGGCGAAGCCGGAATCTCGCGAGCAGGATCGCGTAACCAGCGCATGGATGTTGAGCCAGGCATCTGGTGGTGAATCGCAGGCTACCCCGGACGTCCTGTCGAAAGGACCTTGTGTACTGACGTTTCTGGTGGCTGTGGTCGCCGCCCTCGTCATGATCGGTGCGATTTTCTCTGGTCGCGAATAGCCGCCCTGGAGCGTCAAAAACCGGTTGATCAAGTTGTGATTTTCCGATTTAACATCTCAAATCAAGCAGCAAGCCGCGTGTCGCAGTAATTCGGACGCGAGTCCTCACCCCGTTGAAGCTGACGCCGCTCCGGTTGCTGTGAACTCACTGTGGAAAGTTGCCTTGTCACGGTCAGTGGCCTTCCACAGGGAATTTTCCTAACCTGCCACAGGTTACGATATTCTGTTTACTGCCTGAACTCGGCAAGTATGCCGCTGCAACAACCAATTCCCCGATGACGCATTCTACTGAAGTGACTAGTGCTCGATTACTTACTTCTAACGACGTCCCCGCCGCATTAAAAACGCGTGCAGCAATGCGTGATGGGTTCCGGGAAGAATATTCGTTCGATTCTCACTGGATTGAGATCAACGGTCATGTGATGCACTATCTCGACGAGGGCACCGGCCCGGTGTTGCTGATGATTCATGGAAATCCGACGTGGAGCTTTGCGTGGCGACATCTGGTTCAAGAACTCAGCAGCGAATACCGAGTCATCGCGATTGATCATCTGGGCTGCGGGTTTTCTGCGAAGCCACAGGCCGATTTGTATTCGCTGGACGACCACATTTCGCGGCTTGTGGCAATGATCGAATGCCTGGACCTCAAAGCCATCACGTTGTTCGCGCACGATTGGGGAGGTGGCATTGGCATGGGGGCCGCCGGGCGACTTGCCGACCGCTTCAGCCGCTTTGTGCTCATGAACACAGCCGCCTTCCGCAGCCAGCGGATTCCGCTCAGAATCGCGGTGTGTCGGATTCCACTGCTTGGTACGCTGGGGATGCAGGGGCTGAATCTGTTCTCCGTGGCCGCACTAAAAATGGCCAGTGAACGTCCGTTGTCTGACATAGCAAAAAAAGGATTGATCGCTCCGTATGATAATTGGACGAATCGTCGAGCTGTTCGTGAATTTGTCCATGACATTCCGTTGAAGTCGTCGCACCGCAGCTACGAAACGTTGAAAGCCGTTGAAGAGGGCTTGAGCCAGTTCAAGGCGTCGCCCATGTTG
>CALFOL010000639.1 GCA_937919915.1 uncultured Planctomycetaceae bacterium | reverse complement strand
TCGGAGTTTCATCGCTACGTTGACTTCGCTGACCAGGAAGCCAGCGACGACACTTCCCAGCATGATGATCCAGAATAGCCAGGGCGGAGCGCTTTCCAATCCACTGCTCAGGTTCATTCCAAACAGGCTGGCCACAGCGGTGAGTGGCAGAAAAATCGTCGCCATGCTGTTCAGGCGGTGAGTCGCTCGTTCCACTTCCTGTGAGTGCGCCGCCTGGATTTCGGCCTGTCGAGCAATGTGAAAGTCGACGGCGTTCCGAGCGTCACTGCTGCGGACGACGTCCTGAGCATGATCGCAGAAACCAGCCAGGTCCTGCTTGGCATCGTGGTCTTCCAGTACATCCCTGCCCTTGCATATCGTATCTGTCAGGTTGCGGATTGCTCGGCTGATGGGACCGATGCGTTCCAGAATTTCGAAACGCTGAATCGCCGTCGTTGCGTGACCGTGCTGTTCTCCCAGCGTTTCGACCGCTTCTTCGTATTCGTCAATCAATTGCTGCAGAACCGGCCTGGGTTGCCCGCGTTCCGTCGTCCGCCACTCACCTGAAGGGCACCTCCAGGAAAATGCTGGCTCTCTGGTACGGCTTTTCGGTTTTGGAAGCTTGTGCAGCATCATTACAATGTGGCCGTCCGCGACGACCTCACGCTGTCTACCGGATCGATCGCTCAAATGGATACGGATGTCTACGGGGATGTCCCAGCCTGGAGGCACTTTCATAACCGCTTCCTTTGCGCGATGTTGGAATCACGATTCACCGGAGCAAGTTAGATATCGATCCAGTCACCGTAGCGAAAGCCGTCAGGACTTTCCGCTGAGCCGACTCTCCAAATGGCCGAAACTCATGACGAATTCGCTACATCAAATTGTGAACGGTGCGGGGTGAAACGACTCAGAGTAGGGTTGTGGATCATACATTCAAGTTGAATTCTATCGAGGGTGTTGAATTGACGTAACGTGTTGTGAAATATTATGTTGTGGGTTGATGTGGCAAGTATTTTTCTGTTTTTATGCAACGTGAGTTCCTGAGATGCCTGCCGTCGTATTGACCGGAGTGTCCCGCGGATTGGGTCGCGCCGTGGCAACGCACTTTGCTCGCGTAGGAGCGACAGTGTGTGGGTGTGCTCGGTCGTCAGATGATGTTAATTCCTTGCAGGCTGAATTGGGCACCGGACACTTTGTCAGTTGCGTGGACGTGTCCAGTGATGGCGCTGTTGCGGAATGGGCGAAGGAATTCAGGCGATTCGTCGGGGCTACGTTGCGGCTCAAAAACAGTCGATGCCTGTCAGGTGTTCTCGGAAGCTGAAGAACGCTTCCAGCAATCGAGCGGGAAGTTCAGGCTGCGCAGTGATCAGGGCGATGCAGTCTGTTTCCACCGAGAGTGTGCCGGGGATTCGGGGCGTTGCAATCTGACACCAGGTTGACGTCCGATCGAATTCCAGAGTCAGGTCGGAATCACCGCGGTCTTCCAGACTATCGATGAATGCTTCAATATCGATTGGTTCCGGCGGTTCGAATTCAACAGAATTAAACAGCGTGCCAAATACCGTAGCGAACTCAGAAGACAGCATCGCCTTTGTGTCACGAAAGTCAGAAACCTGGCGGCGAAAAACAGCAGACTGCGGATCATCTGACGCCTGTGTTATCGTGATCCGGTAATCAAACCATGGCGTGGAGATTGCACCGAGACCACTATCGGGTTCGGAAACCTTCAGGTCCAGGCGTTTGAAACCCAGATCTTTGCGGAACTGAGCGAAGCGAGAATCCAGGTCCGCGGCAATTTCTTCGTAGGCCAGCTTTCCGACGAATGCCTGAGTTCGATCGTTGCACTCATCCGGGACAGTATGATTCTTCTTACGAAAACCGCTTAACATGCGAACGAGCGCACTTTGTTCACTGACAAGAGCGACATTCAGCACACTGTTGTTTTCGGCTGCACTCATGCGTCGTGATCTTCGCATTGTTTGTTGGCTGCGGCGGCCTGCATCATCTCACGAAGTTCCGTGTTTGTGCATTCATTCTTAGGAATGGTGCATAGCTCACAGATGGATTTCCCTTCGCTGCCAGGCATTGATGCCAGGCCCCCGCAGCTACCTTTGATCGATTTGTTTTGCAGCATCGTACCAATGGACATGCCCGCGATCGCGATCAGAAAGATAACGGCCGCGGCCACGAACGGAAACCAAGGTGCTGCGGCTGGCTGTTCTTTGACAGCCGTTTCATCGTTCTCCAAAGATTCCTCAGCTACCTCGACCGGGGCAGCGTCTGCTACAGCTGCCCTAAAGAGGCCTGTGGAGTTTTCAGTAATGGTCTCGTCGGCGACAGACTGAAACATGACCGACAAATTGTTGGCTTCAGCGATTGCCACGCCCTGCTCTGCTCCGAGTACCATCATGGCTGTCGCCCAGGCATCGGCTGTCATGCAGGACTCGTGAATGACGGAGACGGATGCTGGCGGGTTCCGGACAGGCCAGCCGGTTGTCGGGTCGATGGCGTGCGAATAGGACACACCGTCGATTTGAAAGAAATTGCGGTAGTCCCCCGATGTTGCGATTGCTGACTGAGTGAGTTTTACGACGCGATGCAGTCCGCCCAGTGGGGATTCGACTCCGAGCTTCCATTCGTCACCGGTTGCCTTCGCTGTTCCGGTGCGATTTTCGCCGCCAATATCGACAACAAAGGATGGTAGCCCTTCTGTCGTCAACAGTTCTGCGATGACGTCAACGGCATAGCCCTTGGCAATGGCGGAAAGATTCAACTGCAATCCCGCGATGGACTTCTTCAGCGCCGGCGGATCGAGTCGTACTGTCAGGTGCTGCATCCCCGTCAACTTTATGGCCTCCGTGATTTTGGCGGCATCCGGAATACTTTGCTCCCTGCGATCACCAAATCCCCACAGATCGATCAGCGGAGCAACCGTTGGATCGAATGCTTTCGCGGTTAACTCGTGAATCCGTCTGGCTTCAGCAGTCACCTGAGCGAACTCTGAAGAAACCTCGAACCAATCCGTTGACGTCGACTGGTTGAATTTCGAGATCTCCGACGAACTATCCCACGTCGACATTTGCCGATTGATTTCGGCAAGGCGTGATTCCACCTTCGACTGCAGGTCTTCGCTGGTTAGTTTATCGTTGGGTGAATCCACAACGATTGAGTAATACGTGCCCATCGTGGGGCCGTCCAGCTTCAGCGGTCCTGTCGCAGTCGCAGGCCGCGATGCCGTTAAGAGGAGTAGTGTCAGCAGCAGAAGTCGCATGGTGAAATCCATGTCGTAAAAAAGAAAACCCCAGCACGATTGTACCGGGGTCTTCGTTTGAGTCACTGCAGTAGGCTGACAAAGTGGAGTGAGAAGCCGGGCTTTTCCCTGGTAGGCCCTGGCGACAAGGCTGTGTCGAGGCCAAACTCAAGAACATGTCGCCAGGGAAATTTGGAAAGCCCGGCGCCGGGCGACTGTCGTTGTTCTGCTGGCAGAAGGGGGAGGTTGTCCTTTTTTTGTGCGCGAAGCCGAGTAGACAGGTGTCGCTGTTTGTTCGACTACCGTTTCTGTTGACAGCCGGATGGGCAAGCGAGTCACTTGCTCTAAGGGGATTAGCCGCCGAAGTCGTCGAAGGCGATGTTCTCGGGCTCAACACCGAGGTCTGACAGCATGTCCTGCACACACTTCAACATGATCGGTGGACCACAGATGTAATACTCGCAATCTTCCGGGGCGGGATGTTTGGCAAGGTATTCGTCGTGAAGCACCTGATGAATGAAGCCTGTGAGGCCAGTCCAGTTGTCTTCAGGCTGTGGATCCGACAACGCGATGTGCATCTTGAAGTTGTCGTGATTCTTTTCCAGCTCTTCGAATTCATCCAGGTAGAACAGTTCTCGAACACTACGACCGCCGTACCAGTACGAAACCTTGCAGTCCGTATGCATGTTCTTGAACAGCTCGAACGTGTGCGAACGAAGCGGAGCCATGCCGGCACCACCACCAATGTAGATCTTTTCGGCCGGCGTTTCCTTAATGAAGAACTCACCATACGGGCCGGAAATTGTCACGTCATCACCGGGTTTCAGATTGAAGATGAACGAAGACATCTTTCCCGGAGGCGTGCCTTTGGGCGAGCGCGGCGGCGGACTGGCGACGCGGACGTTCAGCATGATGATGCCCTTTTCGCCCGGGTAGTTCGCCATCGAGTAGGCTCGAATGACGGTTTCATTAACGGTTGAGACGTTGTCCCACACGTTAAAGTTGTCCCAATCACCGCGGTATTCTTCTTCGATGTCGAAGTTCTTGTAGTCGGCGACGTGTGGAGGGGCTTCGATCTGAATGTATCCGCCTGCCTGGAAGCCGACGTCTTCACCTTCCGGTAATTCGAGCACCAGTTCCTTGATAAATGTCGCCACGTTCCGGTTTGAGCGAACCTTACACTTCCACTTTTTCGTCTCGAAGACCTCTTCCGGGACTTCGATTTTCATGTCCTGTTTGACGGCCACCTGACACGACAACCGGCAGCCTTCTTTGGCCGCCTTCTTGTTGATGTGTGTCAATTCTGTGGCGAGGATGTCGCCTCCGCCTTCCAGAACATGGACTTTACACTGAGCACAGGTGCCACCACCGCCACAGGCCGACGATATAAAGATGCCTTCATCAGCCAAAGCGTTCAGTAACTTGCCGCCGGCGGGAATAGTAATCGTCTTTTGATCGTTGATGACGATGTTCACGTCACCAGTGGACACGAGCTTCCCGCGTGCTGTCACGATGAGTCCTACGAGCGCCGCGACGACGCCCGTGAACATGAAAACTCCAAGAATGATTGTATCCATGATGCCTACCGATAATTTACAGCGATGACGTAACGGGCCATTGCGGGCCGACCGTCAATCACCTCAAAACTTGATGACGGAAAATGTCTGGAACGCCAACGCCATCAATCCCACAGTGATGAAAGTGATGCCGAGCCCACGAAGTCCGGCAGGAACGTCGCTGTACTTCATTTTTTCACGGATACCTGCCAGGCAGACAATGGCCAGCCCCCAACCGAATCCGGAGCTGAATCCGTAAACAACACTGCCACCGAAATCGAGTTGTTTTTCCACCATCAGCAGCGTGCCACCCAGGATGGCACAGTTGACGGTGATTAATGGCAGGAAGATCCCCAAAGCGTTGAACAGCGCGGGGAAGTATTTGTCCAGGACCATTTCCAGAATCTGCACCATCGCGGCAATGACGCCGATGTAGCAGATCAAGCCGACGAACATCAAATCCTGTTCGCCTAGTGCTTCGCTACCTGTCCAGCTAAGAGCGCCGGGCTGCAGGAGATACTGGAAGATCAAGTTGTTGATCGGCACAGTGATGCCCTGGATGACGATGACCGCCATGCTGAGGCCAATTGCTGTGTTGACGTCCTTCGAGCATGCCAGAAACGTACACATGCCCAAAAACAGGCACAGTGCGAGATTTCCGGGGAAGACCGCGTCGACAAAGATGTTTACGTATTGTTCCATTTTACCAAGCCTTGCTGGCTGAGTTTGGAGGCCGTTACTCGGCTTCGATTTGTTCGGGTTTAAGTGTACGGATCGCCCAGATGATCAGTCCGATCAAAAAGAACGCACTCGGAGCGATCAGCATGAGTCCGTTGGTTGGGTACCAGCCGCCTTCTGTCGCGGGCGTGAACACGTTGATGCCAAACAACTTGCCGGAACCAAGTAGTTCGCGGAACAGGCCCACAGTCATCAGGATCAGGCCATAGCCCAGCCCGTTGCCGATCCCGTCAAGGAAGCTCATCCACGGGTCGTTCTTCATGGCGAATGCTTCAGCACGTCCCATCACGATGCAGTTGGTGATGATCAGTCCCACAAACACCGACAGTGCGCGGCTGAGTTCTGGCGTAAACGCCTGCAGGATCTGATCGACCATGATCACCATCGATGCGATGATGGTCATCTGCACGATAATGCGAATACTGCTGGGGATCTCTGTCCGGATCAGCGAGATCGCCGCACTCGAGCAGCCAGTCACCAAAGTCACGGCGATGGCCATAACCAGCGATGTTTCCAGTTTAACCGTGACAGCCAACGCGCTGCACAGACCAAGGATCTGCAGGGCGATTGGGTTGTTGTTAAGCAGAGGGTCTATCAGGACCTTCTTTGCAGTGACTTCAGCCATTTCGGTTCTCCTGATTGATGCGAGTCAATCGGATCCTCGTAGAGTTATTTCGTTGGAGACTCAGACAACAACGCTGTCTGAGGTTCCTTGACTTTTGGAGTGCCAGCCAGGTTCTTCAAATATGGGCCGAACCCGTTTTGACCCAGCCAGAATTTCAGCATGTTGGTAACACCGTTCGAGGTGAGTGTGGCCCCGGACAAAGCGTCCACCTGATAGTCAGTTGTTGCTGTCTTTGAAACTTCAGCTTTGACGGCCCAGTTTTCATCGAACACCAGCTTACCCGGCCATTTGGCTTTCCACAGTTTGTTGTCGACTTCACCACCGAGGCCCGGTGTTTCTCCGTGTTTGTAGTAAGTCAGTCCAGCGACCGTGACGTGTTCAGGTCCCTCGGCGATATCCTTGACGTCGAGCGCGATAAAACCGTACAAAGTTGACCACAGTCCACGTCCTCGAATCGGCAGGACGAGTGTTGCCAGCTTGTCGTCGTTATCCTTGATCTGGTAGACGATCGAGTATTTCTCCATCTTCTTTAAACCAGCGACGTCGTCTGCCTGGGGGATCATGCGGTTCA
>CALFOL010000638.1 GCA_937919915.1 uncultured Planctomycetaceae bacterium | reverse complement strand
CGGAATGTGGTCGACGATACGGACGAACGGCTGATCGACGTAGAACTTTCGGAATACCGCGAGTAGTTCTTCGACGGACATCGGTCCTTTTAACCGCGGATACATAGTACAAAGAATTCCGCGATCCATCGGCATCAGATGCGGGTTGAAAGCGACTTGTACATCGCAGCCCGCAACGTCTGTGAGCACCTGTTCTATCTCCGGCATATGCCGATGAGTGCCGATTCCATAGGCCGTGACCGATTCATTGCATTCCGCGAATAGCGTTCCCAGCTTCGGCGTTCGACCGGCACCGCTCACGCCGCTCTTGGCATCGATAATGATTCCAGTCGTTTCAATCAGACCGGCCGCCAATAACGGCGCAAGTCCCAAAATCGATGTGCTCGTGTAGCATCCCGGGTTGGCGACAAGGTCAGCGCCGGGAATCCTGTCCATGTACAGTTCGGGCAAACCGTAAACCGTCGTACTCAGGCGAGTCGGGTCGGTATGAACGTGCCCATACCATTTCTCGTAGACCCCCGGGTCGCTGAGTCGGTAGTCGGCACTCAGATCAACCACGCGACAACCGGCGTCGAGCAGCAGGGGGACGGCTTCCATGCTGGCCGTGTGCGGAAGAGCACAGAAGACAAGATCCGCTCGCTGACCAACTTCGGCCGGCGACAGATTTTCGCACACCAGATCGAATTGCCCCGTCAGCGAAGGATGAATTTCGCTGATATGCGGTTTAGAATCCTGCCGAGTCGTCAGTGCGGTGACTTCCACATGAGGATGACGAGCCAGTATTTTCAATAATTCCAGAGCCGTGTAGCCGGTGGCTCCGAGAATGGCGATTCGAGTCATGGAGTGAGTTTTCGGTGACAATTTCGGAAGGCGACGATCAGATGCCACGAACTCAGACGCCTGTGAGTCGCAGCGGTTCGCCGCATTCTATTGCCACGGACGTCATCTACAACCACCGTCTTTTTCCGGATTTGGTTCCGAGTGAAACAGATTTTCCGGGAAATCGCTACATTCCCTTAAAAACGAGTTCGTTTCTGGTCAGAATGCTGAGCCTTTCCGGCAATCGGACCGACCGATCGGAATGTTAATCCGATTTGCACGCAACGACGGTGTGTTGCGGCGATCATTGATGAGTTTTGCAAGGCAACTTCCGAATCATGACCAACGTCGCTTCCCTCGCGGATAAACTGCACGAGTACCCCCAACAAGATGTGATCGACGGAAGCGGCGGAGGATCGGCTGCGATTCTTGACGACTGCCTTAATCAGCACGACGGGGTGTTGCAACTACTGCACCGCTACGCCGGCCGGACATTTTGTACGCCAGGTAAACGCCTTCGCCTTGATGCGCAGTCTTACTATCCGGACTACATGAACGGTACAGGGCTCGATGAAGTCTGGATGTGCTGCACGGTTCCCATCGTGACGGGTGTCATCGATACGCGTACAAACAAAGCACCGTTTCGCGAAGGTGAATCGCACGTCCTCACTCCGAATGGGCAAGTCATATCGCTGCAGGATTTGATCGTCGCCAATCCGGAAGCTGTCATGGGTGAGAAGGTGACGGCCTTTTCGAAATCACTGTTCGGCGATCCGACGTGGCCGATTGTGTCAAAGAAGTTCGACAATCTGAATCCGATTCCGCATCATCTTCACTGGTCAAAGTGGGAAGTCTATGACATCAACTCTTTCGACAATCCCGGAGTCAGTGCGTCGCATTATCACACCACGGCAATGGGGCTGTACCCATTCGTGACAAAGGAGCAGTTTCTTGCCTGCATGAAGCGTTTCGGGCAGAGTGAGTATAACGGGGTTCGGCATTTGTCGCCCCACGTGATGATGCAACTTGATAACGGCTTCGTGATGCCGAACGGTGTGCTGCACTCGCCGACGAACCTTTGTACGCACGAGTTGCACGTCACGATGGATGAGCACTTCCTGGCCGAGGACCTTACACTTGACGGACGAATCGGAGCAGCGGATGCGTTTTTCGCGTGCAGGGAAGAGGACTATCCGAAGGACCGGCACGAGGACTGGGAGTATCTGGTTGAAAAGTTCGACTTCGAAGCTAACCAGGACCCGGACTTCGTCCTGAAGAATTCGCGTCCGGCAATCGCCGCGGAAGAATTTGAAGGCCAGGGTGTTGACGCAAAATGGATCATTTACGGCGATTTCCTCGGCGATCAGAAGTGCTCGATTCTCCGACTCACCGTGCTGCCTGGCGGTAAGACGAAGTTTTGCCCGGAGAGTCCCGCGCTGTTCCACACAAATTGCGGAAGCGGCCGCATTGGAAATCTCGAAGTGCGATATCACCAGGATATGGTTCTCGGCGAGATCTATCCCGAGATCGGATTCATCACTCAGGCCGCACTTGCGAACGGCGGTGTGGAAATCGAGAACACGGGAACTAAACCGCTCGTGTTGACCTTCGACTTCCCGCAGAACGCGCATTCCAAAACGCCCGGTGTTGCCGGTACGAAGTAGTCGCTCGATGTCGGTAATCGGCAGCAAAGGGTGGTGATCATGGAAAACAGCCTGTTCTACTGTGCGACATAATCGCAGTTGGAATCAAGCAAACATGAAGACCATTGAACCAGATCGTCCGGGCTTTGTTGCTCTGCCATGGCCTATTCGGATGAGTCTGCCTGCTGCAGCGAACGATAGAGGCCCTGACGAAATTTCACACACAGTGACATTCGCTGAGGAACCTGTTGGCCAGCAACTTGCAGAAGAATTTGACTGCATGTGGGCTTCATCGGATACACGTGCAGAAGACGCCCCTCGCTGCTTTCGAATTTCTCCGGGCCACCAGATGCCGCTCTGGATGATCAACCCAATAATGATTGCCGTCATCATGGCGGCAGTTACACTCGTTTGGTTTTTTGATACTGGCTGGTCCAAATGGGGCATAACGATCGCCGTGATTGGGTTTTGCGGCTATCCAGGTCAAATCGTTAATGAATTGGATCAATCAGCTAAACGGCACTGCAGACTATATTGTTTTAGACAAAGTTACGGGAGAGGTTGCACTGCCGAGAGTAGGGCTTGTGCTTTCGAAGATGGAGATCAAACGTATCGTCGAATTGGTTCCGGACGGACGAAGTCCACACCAGATTGCAGTCTTGATTAAAGATGACGTAGCGTTACAGCCAACTGCACACTGGGTCTACGCCTATGTCTTCAGTTCGTTCGGCGGAACGAGTAGCAAGCTGGCTAAGAAACTCGCCGACGGCCTGAGTATTCCACTTGAAAAATTGAGTATCCCGTATCAGGAATCTTAAGTCAGCATGTTTCGATATGCTGAGTGGCTCTGGTTGCTTGTAGCTATTTTCGCTCAACAACCATGGTCAAAGGATTGCCGTTGACCGTGCAAATGTTTATTGGTGTTCCGAAGACGCCGAATTGATCCTGGATGCTGATAGAAACGTTTTCTTCCAGGTCTTCCGTATCCACCTTATACACACTGGGGCCACCTGCATGGCTGCCGACGATTCACAGGACCGCTCAATACCTGACGTCAGAGGAACACGTGGGTTTCCGCCGAGAGATTTCATGAATTCACTGGTGTTACTGGTCCGTGAAGAATTGTTTGGCTAAGCTTTCGGCTTCGAGAATCGTCGTGCCAAATTGACCGCACGCAAAACAAACTGGAGAAAGCATGAGCGCACCGAAACTACACAACGCAATGTGGCCCGGACTTGTCGGAAAAGGCGCCGACGAAGGTCAGGAACCACCGATCAGTCTCGAAAAAATGCTGGAGCTGACGGCTGCTGCGGAAGTGAACGGACAGAAGTACGACGGTATCGACTACTTCCTGTTCCATCCTCACACAGATCCGTATGCAGACGATGACGAAATTCGTCGCATTGCCGATCTGATTGCGTCCCACGGTTTCAAAGTCGGTTCCGTGGTGGCTCCGGTTTGGGGCGGCACCGTTGGTGATTCCGCCATGGGTGACAAAGAGCAGACAGACAAGTTCCTGGAAGCCATCAAGGTTGGCTGCCGGATTGCGGGTATCTTCAGAGAACACGGCGTTCGCGAATACGGAGTCATCCGCCTCGATTCCGCGGAATTCGGTGTCGACAAATGGCGTGAAGACCCGAAAGCCAACACCACAAAGATTGCCAACACCTTCAGAGAAGCAGCTAAGATCGCCGCGGACAGCGGTGAACGATTGGCGGCAGAAGGTGAAATTTGCTGGGCAGGCATGCACAGCTGGAAAGACATTCTGGACCTGCTGGAAGAAGTCGGTATGCCCGAATCGCTCGGCTTCCAGGCAGACCTCGCTCATACGTATCTGTACCTGCTTGGTTATAATGCTCCGGAACACGCACTGGTGCAGCCAGGCTATAGCGACGAGGAATTCTACGCCGCGTACAAAACCATGACCGACAAACTTCGCCCGTGGACCATCGACTTCCACGTCGCTCAGAATGACGGCGAAGTTCACGGAGCAGGTTCGCACGACAAGACTGGCAAGCACTGCCCGGCTGACGACCCGAACGGCAAACTGGACATAGTCAAATGTGCCAGCTACTGGCTGGAGGGTGCGACAGAACGCGGCATGAAACACATTTGCTGGGACGGCTGTATGTTCCCGAACGCGATGCTGGAAGACGGTTCCACCTGGAATACGATTCTGGACACGATGATCAAGGTACGTGATTCAGGATCGTGGTCGTAACGAACGTTTCAATTCAATGACCAATGGATAATGCCAAATGACCAAACGCTGGTCATAGTGCGATTCATTGGTCATTTATCATTAGACATTGCTCATTCACTCACAGAAAGGTAACACACAACGTGTCCCAAAAACCTCTTAACATCGGCCTGGTCGGCTACGGCTTCATGGGCCGAACTCACAGCAACGGCTACAAGCGCGTCAACGACTTCTTCCCGGAGCTCAAACACCGCCCAGTGCTGAAGGCAGTCTGTGGTCGTAACGCAGAAAACGCTCAGGCCTTTGCTGACCAGTGGCAGTACGAGAGCATCGAAACAGATTGGCGAGCCCTCGTTGCTCGCGATGATATTGATGCCGTCGATATTTGTACGCCGAACAACTCGCACGCGGAAATCGCCATTGCTGCGGCCGCAGCAGGCAAGATGATTCTGTGTGAAAAGCCGCTCGCTCTGAATCCTGAAGAGGGCGAAAGGATGGTCGAAGCGGTTGAGAAAGCGGGTGTTGCTAACACCGTTTGGTACAACTACCGACGTGTGCCAGCAGTTTCACTCGCCAAACAGCTGATCGACGAAGGTCGCCTGGGGCGTATCTTCCACTATCGCGCGAATTTTCTGCAGGACTGGACGATCAACGAAGACTTGCCTCAGGGTGGTGCGGCATTATGGCGTCTGGACGCGAAGGCTGCTGGTTCCGGCGTGACAGGCGACCTGCTGGCTCACTGCATCGACACCGCAATCTGGCTGAACGGCTCGATTACCGACGTGAGTGCGATGACAGAAACATTTGTCAAGCAACGCATGCACAACGAAACCGGCAAGATGGAACCCGTAACGATCGACGACGCCTGTACATTCATGTGTCACTTCGACAACAGTTCGCTTGGCCTGTTCGAAAGCACACGCTACGCTCGCGGTCACAAGGCATTGTACACGCTGGAAATCAACGGTGAACACGCGTCGATCCGCTGGGACCTGCACGATCTGCATCGTCTGGAATACTTCGACCACGGCGACGATTCGATCGTTCGCGGCTGGCGGACGGTCCACGTTTCTGACGGTGACATGCCGTACATGGACAAGTGGTGGGTGCCAGGACTGAACATCGGTTACGAACACACATTCGTACACCAGGTGGCGGACTTCCTGAAGAGCCTAGACGAGGGCACGCCATGTAGCCCAACTTTCCGAGAAGCTCAGGAAACCCAAAAAGTCTGCGATGCCGTGCTAAAAAGCGCTGCAGATCGTCAGTGGCACGACGTAGGGTAGTCATTTGAACGCACCGGGTTATACTGGTGGCAACAACATTCAACGCACGGCGGTTGAAGGGTCATTCCTTCAACCGCCGTCGTCTATTAACTGCCGAACCACAACAAACGGCGCGTGTCTTTTCTGTTTGCCGAAAGTCAACATCAGGCAAATGTCAGAAATTTTTTAAGTAGAATCAGATTTGAGGTCTCGGTCATGGAACGTCAACCCATTTCAAAAGACGGTTTCGACAAGCTGCACGCGGAAATTTCGGAACTGGAAGCTCAGAAGCCAGGGATCCTGGAACGCATCAAACTTGCGCGCGAAGAAGGTGACCTCAAGGAAAACGCCGAATACCACGCCGCGCGCGAACAATTGCAGCACCTGGAACGACAAATCGGCACCAAAAAGGTCACGCTCTCCAATTGCCAGATCATGGAAAAAGGCGAGATGCCGAAAGGCGTTGTGGCCTACGGTTCGCGTGTGACCGTGAAAGATCTGTCAGACGGCATGGAAGAGGTCTACGAATTGGTCGGGCCCGGTGAAGAAGATTACGATGGTGACATCCTGAAGATTCTGACCTCCAGCCCGCTGGCTCAGTCGATGCTGTATAAGAAAGTCGGCGACCAGTTCGAAGCCGAAATTCCAGCTGGCATCCTGAAAATGGAAGTCGTCACAATCATCGACCCGTAACCCTGGTTGCAACGGACAACTTCAGCAGCCCGGCATTCGTAAAGATGCTGGGCTTCTTTCTTTTTCGACACTGTTTCTGGCTACAGCTCATCCTACAGCGTATTACGCTG
>CALFOL010000637.1 GCA_937919915.1 uncultured Planctomycetaceae bacterium | reverse complement strand
CCCCGGTCATTCTCGAATAGGTACATGCTTGAATGACAGCTTATCTGGAGTTCTCGATACACAACCGTCGTGGTTTCGCTGGCAATCGACGCGGTACCGATGTTCAAGATCCGCGAAGCCAAGGGCTGGGGATTAAATAAGGTGCGTCGAATCAAATGCTCGTTGTGTAGTTCAGACGCGGCAGGAAATCGTCGAATTGGATGGGCATCGTGATTACAGACGCGGACACCGCCACGAATCTGGCAACAGTCAACGTCAACCAGCGGAATCCTCCGGTGGCGGGCGTCGTGGTTGCACCGGGCGGACCGTTCAACGTGTTCCAAGACCTTGGCACGGTGACAGTCAGCTAGAGCAGTTTACTTAATGTCGTAAACTGCACTAAAGCGTCAGGAGCAGCAGAATCGATTCCTGCTTTCGGTGTTACTTCGGGGCCGGTGAGTTCGGAAACATCATCCGCAGTCGTTGTCGTCGGAGCTACGGATTCTTCGGACGCCAGTTGTTCGAATTCCGTCGATTCGTATTCCGATACCGATTGTTTCGGTGCCTCGTACTCGTGGTCTTCGAAGTGCAACTCTGCTTCCGATGATTCAAGCTCCTGTCCCTCAGACTCCGGCGTTTCATACCGCTCGTAATCGGAATCCTCAGAGTACATTTCCTCGATGAGTGATGCAAAGAGTTCTTCGTCGGACGCAGGAGCCAGATCCGCCTCAACAAGGGTCAGAAGCAAATCGGGGTTCTCATACGCATTCGAACCTGCAATAAGGTGACGCTGGATCGATTTCCGCGTTTGGCTCATTCCACTTCGCCACTGGGCAAGCAACCTAAAAACTCGTGAACAACGCTGGCAGGTAATTTGTGCGTTGATGCAGTTGAAACAGCAGGTGAGCGATCATCGTGAACCAGATGAACCACGTCGCTTCCAGCATGCTTCGGCCGACGATCTTCACGTGAATCTGGTAAGTGTCTGCAGAAATCGGTCCATTCAGTTTTGGAAAAAACGCCGGGACGCTGGCACCGTATTTCTGAAACAGCGAGCCGTGAAGTACGATTAGACGTCGTTCTTCTGCTCGAATGATCATCGGGTAGTAAGTGGCGAACGCGATCGCCACCAACGCTGGCAGGACGAAGGTCGCACTTCCAAAAGCAACTCCAATCGCGCCGATCGCACTGAAGAAATACAGCGGATTGCGGCACAACGAATAGGGTCCGGCAGTGACGAGTTGCTTCGTCTTAAAGCCGTCAATGAACAGGCTGCACCAGATTCGCCCGATGCAGCCGACCACCGCCAAGCTCAGCCCCACCAGCAACAGCGTTCCACTCATCAGGCCGCCTAATGACCATTGACTTTGCGTGACGACCGTCATACCACCTAGGGTCAGGCAGGATAACCAACTTAGCGCAACCCTGTTCTTTTCGAAGAGGCTCTTTGAATGGGAAGCCTGCAATTCCGCAAAATCGGATGGAATCAACTCGCCCGCGGTGACGGCACGAGAGGCAGGTGCTGGGGACTGAAGGGAATTGGGCATTCAGGATGGCCATCGTGAGAGGAAATCAGAATCAGAGATGCTGATGCCAATATTGAGCAATTTTCGGGCGATGATGTATACCAAGTGTGGGGTAAAATACAATTGATAATGCGTTCGCAAGTCGTCGCCGCGGCCTGTGAGTGGAAAGAAACTATCCACTCCGCTGAGAAGATTCGATCCAGCGACAGTCGACAGTCGTCAGTCGTCGAAGTCACCGGCGTTGATACCGTGGATTCGCAGCTTGTTACGCAGCGTCACCCGGGAGATTCCGAGGATACTCGACGCCTGAACCTGGTTGCCTGACGTGTGCTGCAGGACGCTCGTGAGAAGTTCTCGTTCGGTGTTACTGATGACTTTGGAATACAGCGAGGTTGGATCACGTTTCTTCAGCTGCTCTGCAATAAACTTCTGAATCTGAAACGATTGTCCGCTACCCGGAATTCCAGCGCCGCCCATTGCCTCTGGAAGGCATTCCGGCAGCAGAACCGAACCGGAGGTACACAGCAACGACTGTTTGATGACGCTTTCGAGTTCCCGGACGTTGCCCGGCCACGCTGCATCTCGCAGAATCTGCATCGCGGATTCTGAGATCTGCGACACGTCTTTTCCCAGCGTCGAGCTGTGCCGACGAACGAAATGCTCAGCCAGCAACTGAATGTCATCGCCGCGTTCGCGCAGCGGCGGCAGCTTGATCATGAAGTCTCGCAGCCGAAAGAACAGATCCGAACGGAACCTCCCCTGCGCCACCAGTTCTTCCAGGTCGTGATTTGTCGCCGCGATGACTCGCACATCAACTTTGACGGTTTCGTTGCCGCCAACTCGCTCCAACGACCGTTCCTGAAGAACTCGCAGCAGTTTCGATTGCGTCATCGGAGACATATCGCCCACTTCATCCAGAAACAACGTGCCGTTGTTGGCCTGTTCGAAGTGACCAATGCGACGTCGATCAGCGCCGGTGAAGGATCCTTTTTCGTGACCGAAGAGTTCGCTCTCCAGTAACGTTTCCGGAATCGCAGCACAATTCAAAGCGCGGAACGGACCCTCGTTACGCCGGCTGTGTTGGTAAATGGCCTGGGCAACAAGTTCTTTGCCCGTGCCGCTTTCTCCCTGAATCAGCACCGTGATATCCTGTGCCGCGACTCGACCGATCGCTTTGTAAACTTCCTGCATGGCTTCGCAGCGACCGACCATCGCCTGCTTGCCGTCTGGCGGCGCCGATTCATCGGGATTCACCACCGGCGCTGTCTTCATCATTTCGCTGAGTCGTATCGCTTTGCCGACGAGTGATTTGAGTTCCAGCAGTTCGAGAGGCTTAAAAAGATAGTCGAACGCGCCGTGTTTCGTGGCTTCGATTGCACTTTCAACAGTGCCGTGACCGGTGATGAAGATGACGGGAATGCGTCGGTCGATCCGCTTGATGTTCTCAAAGCATTCCAGGCCGGAACGGTCGGGTAGGTTGAGGTCCAGCACGATGACGTCCGGTCGATCTTCGCGAACAATGTGTTCGCCGGCGGCCGCAGTTTCAGCGGTCAGCAGTTCGATTTGGGGATCGTCGAACGCGCGCCGGAAGGCGTGCAGGATCGACGATTCATCATCAATAACCAGCAAACGCGGCATTCTATGTGACTTCCATGGTTGATGCTGACGGGAGACACAGTTCGAAAACTGCGCCGCCCGTTGGATTGTTGTCGGCTGACAGGCGGCCTCCATGTTCTTCCGCGATCCGTTTGCAAATGTTGAGTCCCAGTCCGACGCCCTGTTTTCTGGTCGTGAAAAACGGTTCGAAGATGTGGTCGATGACGTCTGGCGCTATGCCCGGGCCGTTATCTGACACCAACATACACACCATGTCGTCTTCGTGGCTTCGCACAGAAAACTTCAGCGCACCGCCGTTGGGCATCACGTTGAGTGCATTCAGTCCCAGATTCAGAATCAGCTGCTGCAGCTGATCGTGGTCAGCGTTGAGTGCCATGTCGCCGACGCTTTCTTCGAACTCGACCGTCACATGTTGCTTTCCGGCCTGTCCTTCCAGGAGACGAATGAGATCGGGAATCATCTCACGAATGAACAGTCGTTTTCGTTCCGAGGGTGATGGGCGGGCGAAATCCAGGAGCGCGTTCACAGATTTTTCCATGCGTCGTATTTGGTCTTCGACGATCTTGACGTCTTCGCTGGGCAACGTCGTTGTGTGGCCGTCCGATTGAGTGCTCTGAACCAGCATTTTAATTGCGGTCAGCGGATTGCGGATCTCATGAGCAACCCCTGTCGCAAGTTGTGCCAATGTGGCCATCTGCTGAGCTCGCAGAGCTTCCTGTTCGCGAGCGGCGACGGTGCGTTCTTCTTCTGCTCGCAGTGCTTCGGTCAGGTCGCGAACCACAAGAACGACAGGTGATTGCTCTTCGTCGCCAATGGGACGGACCGACACCGAAGCAGGAAACATTCCGCCACTGTGTCTCTGGCCGCTAATGGAAATGGATTCTCCCACGGCGGTTGCTGCAAGTCTGATTTCGGGCAGGAGGTCTCGCGCGGGACGGTCGAGCACCTCTTCTGCATCATAGCCGAACAACGATTGAGCGGCTGCGTTATACGAAAGCACTCGACCAGCGGCATCGACCGTGATAATGCCATCACCCGCGCTTTCCACGATCGTGCTGGACAACGCCTGAGCTTCCATGGCGACGCGACGCATTGGGCTTATAATAATCCACCACAGCAACGGCGCGCAGACTACGGTCAACAGCGTGGCATCAAAGAGTGCCGTCCAGTTCTCGGAGAGACCCGCAGGGATCATCAACGGAAGCAGCAGCATTACGGTAACTTCGACGGCGAATTCCACCAGCAGCACCAGACCGACGATTCGCCACGGCGTTGTCAACAGTCGGAACAGAACGCTCCGGCGCGAGGGGATGGACGATCGCGGTTTGCGGCGCATCGGCAGGCTGGGCAGTGAAAATGAGGATGATGTTATCGAGTGTCCGGACATACCAGGTGCTTTTCAGTCTGTATAGAATACGTAAAACGGCGACCGAGTACGAACGGTGCTGCAGATGAGGTTGCGAGTTCGTGGTGCAATCGTTGTGCCTACGGTGCGAGAACCGTCGCAGACGTCATCTGTGCCCGGATTCGGTGCCAAGCGATTGATTGAACAGGAGACAACGGAGGAAACAGAGATTGTGCTTCTCTGTTCTCTACAGTTCGAAAGCTTTCCGTTTACGATTTCATTCCGTCCTTTAGGGAGTCGTCCACACCCGCCGTGCTGATGTTTCCGTTGTTGCGGTCGAACGGCGGCAAGGGGATTCCCGTGGAAAGAATGAGTCCAGCGGTGGAAAGAAACTATCCACCTGCGACACCGGTGTCGCACACTCTGTGTCCCGAAACACACGTCGAAACACACGTCGAAACAGAGGCGCAAGTAGCGAATTCACTACCCGCAGTGTTCGGGTAGACGATTGGCATCGAACGTGCTTCTCAATTTCAGTTGGGTGGCTGGCGTTGGAGTGAGGTACGAACGAAACCCCGGTTGTCGGAGGTCAGGAACCGGGGCTTCTTTTGATTCGCTCTGTCCAGCCCCGGCCACCCTCAACGCTCCTGGAAATCGAATCACAGGCACAAAAAGGTCTTCACGACATGACAACTCAAATGACTCCTGCGAAACCTCGCATTAGGTCAAACTTCTCGAAGCTGCTGCCAGTCGTATTCGTGGTTGGCATAGTTGCCGGCGGCTGGTTCGTCGTACAGCGGCTCGGCACAGACGACTCCTCAAGCAAAGAAGTGGCGGCCGACATTGCTGAATCGTTTGAGCCAGAACTTGTTCTCTCCGATGCCAAAGTGGCCAAAGCCGGATTCAAAACGACAACTGCTGGAATGCGAAAAATTGCCGATGTTCGCACGGTCTCGGGGCGACTGACCTACGACGAAGCACGGCATATCGAAGTGACAGCGCCGGTTTCCGGAGTGCTGACTGATGTGCTTGTGAAGCCTGGTGATTCCGTCCAGGAAGGGCAGCTTCTGGCCGTGGTAAACAGTCCGGAAATCGGTCGAGCTCGCGCCGCAGTGCTGAATGAACGAGCGAAGTACGCAGTCGTTCGCCGGCACATCGAACGGCTTCAGGAAGTCACCGACAACCTGCGAATCCTGTTCGCCCTGCTTGATCGGAACACGCCGCTGGACGACATCGAAAAGCAGTTTAACGATAAATCTCTGGGCGAATACCGCGAAGAAATCATGGGCACGTACTCAGAACGCTACCTCGCCAATCAGCTGGCGGCGGCTGGGCAAACACTGTCGGACTCCGGCTCGATGTCATTGCGAACCGTCCGAGAGCGTGACAACAATCGTCACGTTGCCGAAGCGAAATTCCGTTCTGCGCGAGAAACCACGGCCTACAACATCGGAATTCGGATGCAACAGCTGCAGGCCGACGAAAGCGATGCTCAACGGCAGGTCATGATCGCTCAGAATCATCTGTCAACGTTGCTCGGCTTCACCGAAGAAGAAACGGCAACTGTCGACAGCGAATCATTGTCACGCATGGAAGTTCGAGCTGTGTTTGCGGGAACCATCGAATCCCGAACCTATGCGAAGCAGGAACGCGTGCAGCAGGGCGACTCGCTGTTCGTCCTGGCAAATACAGAATCGTTGTACGTGTCCGCTGACATTCGAGAAAACGAATGGGCGGCCATGTCGGTACGGTCAGGCCAGAAACTCGAAGTGCATGCTCCCGCGATTCCGGGGCGAACGTTCGTCGCGAATGTGCACTATGTTGGTCGGGAAGTCGAAGTCGCCAGTAACTCGCTGCCGCTGGTTGCGACCATCAGTAACGCTGACGGTCTGCTGCGTCCGGGAATGTTTGTCCGGGTCGCGATTCCGGTCGGTGAATCAGACAACGTCGTCGCCGTTCCGTCCGCTGCGGTGATGCAGCATGAAAACGAACAATTCGTGTTTGTGTCGGTCAACGAAGATACGTTTCGACGCGTCGACGTACAGACCGGAGTCAGCAACGAACAATGGGTGGAGATCTCCGACGGACTAAAAGCGGGTGATCAGGTGGTCGACAGCCAGGCGTTTTTGCTGAAGTCGGAATTACTGCTCGCTGGCGAGGAATAGACGCCGTCTACGTCATGTTGCACTCCAGTACCGCTCAACGTGTGAGCCGACGGCGCTAGCCCAATGGCACTCACTTTGGCTTTTGTACGATATTTG
>CALFOL010000636.1 GCA_937919915.1 uncultured Planctomycetaceae bacterium | reverse complement strand
CGCTTATGCAGCTTCATCCATGGGAATCAATCGAGGAATCGGTAGCCGCAGCCCAACGACCGCCCCGCGAGCCCTGCGGAGCCCCTGAAAATCGTAACGAAGAAATCCACGAAGAGCTGCCAGGGAATTCATTCGCACGTACTGCCGCACATACACTTCCATCTGCTGGTCGTAACTCGCCTGGCTTCCTGTATGCATGTAACAGGCGCCCTCAAAACGGCGAATATCCCCATCAAAGCTCTCGCTGATGTGGTAGAGCTCGTGAAACACAGTGACAAGCTTTTCCGTATACGATAGGTTCAGGAACCGAGGCAGATAGAATGTCAGCATGTACAGCATCTCACGCCCGTTGTGAAAAAGGCGCTGGACCGTCCACAATTTTCCGCCACGTTTCTGAGTCATAGCGCCGCGTTCAAATCGCATCGGGGTCAGCTTAGCCTGCATGCCCCATTCAACCGGCGATCTCGTTTGCGCAAAAGTCACCACAACGCGGCTCATGTCGATGTGCCGAAACTCCGGGTGGCGTCGGCAGACATCATCGCAAAATCGGTGCATTGCGAGGCAAAAATCGAACGACTGAGCACTCAAGGAAGCCTCCTGCAGCTAGTCTGCATGTGCTGTAAACCAACTAATGCAAAACCTGAGTACGACGTCGCCAACCGGTTGGAGGAATCAATCTTAATCAATGCACCGACCGCTAAAGAAAATCGGTGCTCAACGTCAAACCAAATCCACTTGAGCACAATTGGAACACAGCACCTCACGGAGAAAGGTATTCCATTCACAAAATGCCAACAATACCGGATCCAGAAACGAAAACAGGCCGCTTCTTAGAAGCGGCCTGCAAGACATTTTAAGCTTTACGACACTGAACCCTTACGACTCAGCTGCTTCGCTTTCCGCCGGAGAATCAGCCTCTCCCGCCTGCTCAACAACTGGTGCAGAGCGTTTCTTTGACTTCACTCGATCCCTAACACCAACGAATTCGATCAAGGACTGTTCGCCAGCATCACCCAAACGGACATTCGGCAATCGCACGATCCTCGTGTAGCCACCATTCCGGTCAGAAAATTGGCCAGCCAACTCATCAAACAGCACCGATACTGCAGCATTGTCTCGCAGCAAAGAAAATGCACGCCGTCGTAGCGAAACAGCTGGCGAAATTGCATTTACCCAACTCTGCCACTCGTCTGAATCTCGCCAGGCACGCCAAGCATCAGTTCCCTTTTCAGCATCCGTCTGAAACTCAGCCGCAGCCTGTTCATGAGCAGACGCACCTTTAGCCAGTGTCACCAGCTTTTCGACAAAAGGACGCAGTTCCTTAGCCTTTGGCGTCGTGGTCACAATTCGACCAGCAACTTTAGGCCGCTGCGGATCATCTTCATCAATTCGCGCGGTGCGAATCAGGCTGCACGCCATGTTGCGAAACATCGCCTTACGGTGCGAAGAGTTTCGTCCGAGTTTTCGGCCGCGTAATCTGTGTCGCATGGCGACAATTCTCTCAATTCGAATTCAGGAAACGTTGTAACTACAACTGGCGATTAGCCAGCTGGCTGTTGGTTTGGAAGACGCATTCCAAGTCGCAGTTCGATCTCGCCCAGACGCTCTCGCACCTCATCCAGCGTGGTTTCACCAAAGTTCCGAACCTGCAACAACTCGTCTTCGGTCTTTACGACCAAATCACGCACTGTATTGATCCCAACCGACTCGAGACAGTTTGTCGCCCGTACCGATAGGTTCAGCTCAGCCAAGCTCTTGTTCAATTTTTCTTCCAACTCCATGTCCACTGGCGAGTAGCCTGTAGACTCCATCATGCCCTTCAGGCCACCCTCAGGGGCGGACTCCGGACCAGGTTCACGATATGTGATGAAGCAGTTCAAATGCTTACGCAGAATCTTCGCTGCTTCAACAAGTGCCATAGAAGGAGATACCGTTCCGTTGGTCCAAATCTCCAGGTTGAGCTTGTCGTAGTTGGTCCGCTGACCAACACGCGTCTCCTCAATTTCATGTCGAACACGCACGATAGGCGAAAATGCGGCATCCAACGGAATCACACCCACTTCAGGATCGTTATAATAGTGTTCGCTGGCTGGGACGTAACCACGCCCATTCTCAACAGTCATTTCGATATGAAACGGTACATCGTCCGTCATCGTAGCAATGACAAGATCCTTATTGATCACTTCAACCTGATCATCGCAAATCACGTCCGCCCCGGTGACGACTCCGCGAGTGTTCTTATCAATCCGCACCGTCTTCACGGAAGCACTGTGATTTTTCAAAACCAAGGACTTCAAATTCAAGCAGATATCCGTCACGTCTTCTACGAGACCCGGAATCGTTGTGAACTCGTGCTGCACACCCTGTACTCGTATCTTCGTAATCGCAGCGCCTTCGAGGCTGGACAACAAAATACGACGCAGGCTGTTACCCACAGTCGAACCGAAACCCCGCTCGAACGGTTCAGCAATAAATTTACCGTAATGGGCCGTTAGCGTATCCCGAACAGGAAACACTCGACTTGGAAGCTCTAACCCACGCCATCGAATTCGCATCGTATACCTTCTACTTTTTCAACTGTCTGCCGGAGAGTCACAAAGTACAAACGGATCAAACCCGACGTTTCTTTGGAGGACGGCAACCGTTGTGTGGCAAAGGAGTAATATCCTCAATAGATCTTACTGCGATACCAGATGACTGCAGCCCAGTGATCGCACTTTCACGTCCGGAACCTGGCCCCTTGACGCGAATTTCTATCTCGCGAACGCCGAATTTAGCTGCGCGCTCCGCCACAGTCTCAGAGGCTCGCTGAGCGGCAAATGGTGTGCTCTTCCTGCTGCCCTTGAAGCCAACGGTACCTGCTGTCGCCCAGCACAACACATCACCATTTGTATCCGTCATGGTCACGATGGTGTTGTTGAAGGTAGCTTTGATAAAAGCGATTCCCTTGGTGACGTTACGTCGAACACGAGCCTTTTTCTTTACTTTTGCCACGTCTCTATTTTCTCAGAGTAAGCGAAACTGTAACGGAAACTAAAACACTCACT
>CALFOL010000635.1 GCA_937919915.1 uncultured Planctomycetaceae bacterium | reverse complement strand
AATCGCAATTCGTTGTCGCGAATTTGATAGTCCACGCCTACATCGAACAGCAGGTGGTCAAGTTCATGTTGGTGTTCATCGACAAACCGACAGAACGAATCGGGGTACGGTTGCCAATCCAGGAACCACTGCAACTGTCTCACGGTGATTCCGCTAAAGTAGACGGTGTTGCTGTTGCGTTTGTTCGCCAGACAGATTGTTCCGCAATCCATCAGTTCCACAGGGAGCAGGCTGTCCTTTAACGTGTTGGGTTGATTCAGGAATGCCGAACACTCAACCTTGTCTGTAATCTCCACTTTATCCTCTGCATCGAAGAAAAAGTAGAAGTTTTCCATCTCTGTCGCCGACGGGTCATCGGTGAATCCATAGCTAATACCGCTGGACACGGTGCTGCCCGGATTTCCGATGTACACGTGCACCACGTCGATCTTTCCATTCGCCCTGGCGACCGTTGGCGTCAGATCGAAAGAGAACATGAAGTACGGAATGTCGGGGCTGACTGTCTTAGGAAAACGCAGACGTCCCTGAGTCGCCGCGACCAGTCGTTCGATCGATACAGCACGGTCCTGCCGTTCATAATCGTACAGATAGACCTCCAACGCCCACTGTCCGTCGATCCGCTTCACGCCATACACACTGCGAAAATCACCGAGTCCTGCCTGGATCGCATCAATCGTATCAACCAGCCATTCAGATTCCGGCATTTCCTGAATCGCCTGCAGCATTAAACTGGAGGCGCGCAGTTTGCCTGCACCGGGTGCAGGAGGCACATACGACCACCAGCAATAGTTAAAGTATGGATCGCCGGGACGAATGCGTTCCGATAGGATCCGTTCGTCTAGAGATTGTCCGGAGTGAGATGCTGACATGAGGTGTGTTTTGAAGACTGGTGTAGCCCGATGACGTTGCGAAAAACGTTCGCAGATTTTGGAATGAAGGCACTCCTGCGGTGGATGGCCGACTGCAAGCCGCCTGTGCTTTTCGAAAGATCACTGCGATTGCAGCCGGAAACCGTGGAGTGTCGACGCTGCCTGTTCTCGTTTCCGACCGCCGCTCTGGGAGATTCATCCACGTCCGAAGTGTTGCAGATTTGCCATGCCATGAGCAGTCCAGAACACCTGCGACAATCGATTCAACGGTTCTTTCGCGGCGCAAATCATGTGCACTTCGGTTTTGAAATCTCCGGCAGCACCGCCATCGGCAAGTGCTATCTGGAACTGGGACCTGTCGGTTCAGCCGATCCAAACAGTCCCAGGCTGAAATTCCTGGGTTTTAAATGGTCGATGAACGATGACTCGGTCGCCGTTGTCAGCCGCTACCGGACTCTGCCCATCCAAACGTGGGATCAGCTGACGCAAACCATGCAGCAGAATATCCAGGGCGATTTTCAACGACCGTTGTCCGCACTGCTGAACAGATTCCAACCCACCGGCGACGCGTCGTTGGGAGATCTAGGCCTGCTGGAAGTGGAAGAAGAAGGCAGCGACCGTAAATCTTACGACCTGAACGTCTATGCCCGGGAACGTTCCGTCCCGGCGGTCGCTGATTCAATCCGAACTGTTGCGGCATCTCTTACATGCGACGAAGCCAGTCTGGAATCGTGGATCCTGTCCCATAGCGAAGCCACGGTCGGCCACGTCGCCATCGGTCGAAGCCGTACCGGCCATCCGTTCGTAACAATCTACCACAGCGCTGACCTCAACGCAGTTGTTCTTGAGTAGGGTACGATCGCGGGAACCGGCTCACGCAGGACGAAACGCGTCCTCCGCGGCCACAAGTCAGCGAAATTCGCCGTAGTGAATCGCTAAACCGATGCGCATTCACCCGACTCGGCGGAGTGCCGCCCTTTCGCAGTTACCCGTCGTACCACGCCATGGCCTGCCGGGGCTCCCGGCCAGCGACATCAGGGCTTCGTTGCCGTGATTAGACAAAACGGCACTTCCAGCTGAATCGTTTGCAGGTTGATGTCGGAGAATCCAACCTGTTGCAGCCATGTGGCGTAAGAATCCGGTTCGCGGTACGACCGAAAGAACAACATCACCGGCAACAGACCGTATGGCGTGTCTTCGACACTAAAGTCCAATCGTTGACGTTCGAAGATCAGCAACGTTCCGCCGACGGGCAAAGCATCGAACGACTTCTGCAGCAGGAACGAAATCCTGTCGTCCGGCCAGTCGTGTAGCACGGACTTCCATGTGATCAGATCGCAGTCTTCCGGAAACGGATTCTGCAGCATGTTGCACGGCTGGAACTGTATCCGCGATGCTTCCTGCTCGGACTGAAGGTGCCGTTGTCCAACCTGACACACGACTGGAAGATCAATCACTGTTGCCTGAATTTCTGGCGTGCGGCGGCAGATCTGCAAAACGAATTCGCCGCTGTTCCCGCCAACATCCAGCATGTGCTGATGCCGACCAAAGTCATAGTGCTGATGGCAGACCGGCGCCTCGTAGCGAGTCAGCATGGTGGTCAGCTGCATCCATCGCGATGCCAGCATGCAGTTCGCTGTCGTGATGTCGATACAACGTCCGTAGTCGAATAGCTCGAACGATTTTGCCGTCGCCATAAAGTCGTCAGCAGACTTCAGCAGCTGCGGCATCTTTTCGAAATAGTCGGCAGCCACCATGGCGGAAAAGGTCAGTTTCGTCGTCAGGAGATCGCGATATCGCAAAGCTGCACGGAATGTATCCGTCAACGCAACCGTTTGGCCGACCGACTGAACGACGTTGGACCGAACCAGCATCTGCAGCAGAAACTGTCCGCCGTCCGCGTCGCACTCGCGACCACGAAGTAGATCTTCCCGATCACAATTTTCGTGCTCAGCCAGAGCATCGATCACGCCGAGGTCAAACGCCGCCTGCAGGGCGCGGGACTGCAGGGCGTCTGTGACAAATTGTTCGATGATGAGGTAATCGTGAGGCATACTTGTCGCTGTGTTAGTTAGAGTCTAACTCGGAATCGTGCGAGCATCTTTTGCAGGTTCCCAGCGGAAGCTCGCATGGGCCGCGGGACTATCGCTCTATCCAACCTTCTGTTGGAATGGTCCGGTGTGAATCCAGTCCAGCAGTTCTTCGTGCAGCGAAAGATCTTTCACGATGGCTTCGTTTTGCTTCACGATGTCGCGCAGTACCTGCTGTGTTCTGCCCGGATCCATTCCTGTGGTTGCCAGAGTTGGCCGCCGAGGCAGTCGGCTGCAGCCAGCCATCAAACCGTGATACTGTGCAGCAGCCGGTGACTCCGGATTCCGAACTCTGATCATGCCCGTCGTGTTATACACGGCCTGCATCTCCACAACATCGGCAGTCGATGCTGCGACAACTGCGGCGCGACGATACGGGGTGTCGCTGTGATTCGTTAACGTGTGATGCAGTTGCACCAGACTCTGGTTTTCCTTAACGATTGCCGTCATGCGGGCATTGAATTCGGACCGAGTCGCTCGGCCCACGGACCGATCAGGAAACAGCTCCAGCAGAAGTTCAACGCCAGCCAAATCCAGATGCATATCGGTCGATGCCAGAGGCTCCAGCCTATAGCTACTGCGCCCCAGATGGACCACATTATCTTTCCACGCCGCTGCCCGACAATAGTGCCGCACGTCTGCAAAGACAGCAGCGGGTTCTGCGTCCAAGGGCTGATCACTTCGCGAACTCACGCTGTCTCGCAGGCAACGCAACGCGTTCTCGTCTGACTGTAGACTGCCGCTGAAGGCGTAACGATGTCGAACCTCGCCAGCCAGTGGCGTGGTGTTCGACCAGCCGCAGTCGTGAGCCGTCACCCGAGTAAATGGTTGCACCTGCCGTTGCGAAGGCGAACTGAAAGTCACGCTGCGATCGCACAGAAACCGATCGCTGAGATCGATGAATTCGTGTTCGGTAATCTTCGTCGGTGGTCGGCAATCGATGAAGAAGTCGCCTGGTACCGGTTGACCCGACTGCAATTTCACCTGCGCAATTCCTCCACGACCGTTGGGGAACACGCGGTCGATGTCCCCCGCCATTTCCTCAGCGCCGGCCAGCAAGGCCTGTGCACGAAACCAGTCTGCCAACCCACAAGCGTCACCATGGAAACCGTATTGTCCGGAATCGCCGATCGCTGAGGTTCCCGAAAAGGAATGCGGTGCCTTGCCCGCCAGGCAAGCCGTCCAGTGCGGAGAATACGAATGCAGCGGACGCAACAACCGGCCCGCAATGCGTTCCGTCGACCAGATGTCGAACAGCGAATGTCTATCGATGTTGATATGTTCGTAGCCCAATGGTTGCCAGAAGTCCCGCCCTTCGGCGGCCCAGTCTGAAAACTGCGTTCCCAGACGATAGGTCCCCTGGCACGCTTTCATCACGTCGTGTTCGTCAACCCCCATATTCCGGAACAGGCCGGTTAATGCGGACGATGACGTGAATGTCTCGCCGGCGAAATGCGGCGCTCCGCCCGAACAGACGGTTGTGCGGATGTTCAGAGCGTCGAAGTTCTGAGTCAGCAGTGCGGCTGTCATCCATGCAACCGTGTCGTTACCCAGAATGATGACACGTTTGGGAAACCGTACAGTCGGCGTCCATTGTTCATTGATTGAATTCGTCACGTTACATTCCTGTTAGTGTTGGCTGATTACTTACGCAGCTTTGCGGAAAAGTCCCGGCACCGCGATTCGCACTTGTTCACATACGTCTGCAGGCGATCTGTCTCCGCCAATCACAATATCTGATTGTCCGGAGACATCGTTTCGCTGTCTTACGAACAGCTTTCGAGTCGTTTGGAAATAGCTTTTGCAAAATTCCGCGAGCCAATGCAATGGAGCGACTGAAGAAGCAGATTCCGGGCTTTCCGCAAACTGAGTCGCCAGTTGAGCGATTTTGCGAGCCAGTGCGATGTCTGGTTCCACATCAATCCAGCATTGCAGGTCGATCAACGGCCGCAGGTTCGGGTGCAGTCTTCCGAATTGGGTCTCCAGCAGCACGACGCCATCGAAGTTCTCGGATGCTTCCTGCAGTTCTGCCGCCAAAGTCGAAAGATCAATCTCGCCCACCGGCGCCCCGCGTTCCCACCACGCCTGAACCTCTTCGATCGACTGTTTCAACGCCGGATTGTATTCATCTTCGTGAAATGCGACGCAGTCCGGAGTGGATTTCAGCAGGTGTGCCACAGCGGTCGATTTCCCACTGCCCATCATCCCGCAAATTGCGATGACGTGACTCATTGCGATTCTCTCGCGACGGCCGAAAGGTAGTCGTACCGCAAGTGTCCGTTCGTGTGCAGCCACTGCAGCAACATCGCCGACCGCGCCGCCGGATCAACCGGGTCGTGATTCATGTCGCAGTCGCTCGGCACTATATAGTGATAACTTGGCAGCGTCTGCGAAGTCGCATCGACGTGTTGAAGATCCAGCCATGCTGGGCTCTCCAGCAACTGAAGCGCGGTGCCGTGCGAGCACCACGGATCCGGCCATGGCCCATAGCCATCGCACAGCACAGCTTCCAGGCAAAATGCCGGAAGCGTTGCTGGTCGTCTCATTGCGAAGTCTGTCACAACCAGGGTTCCACCGGACATCATGATGCGATGGGCTTCGTCGAGAAACCGTTTTCGCGACGAAAAGTGAAACATGGCCTCAACACAAAACACTGTGTCAAAGGTTTCGTCGGCAAACGGCAGATCACAGGCATCTGCTTCCTGCCAGCGCAGTACGTTGTCGTTGTTGGAACGTAGCTGCTGACAGATGTCCAGTTGTCGATCGTCGATGTTGACACCGTGCAGTTCGCTGTCCGTCACGCTTGCATCCAACTGCTGAATCAATCCGCCAAAACCACAAGCCACATCCAGTACGCGAGTTCCATTCTGCACGTTGCCCATACGAATCAACTCGTCGTTCAATGTCTCCTGAGCAGCCGCGAGACCCGTGGGCCGATCTGTAGCTGACGTGGAAGGATGCCAATGTCCCAGATGCGCATGACGGCCCGCGTGACCGGCGTGGAAAGCGTCGATCATGCGGTCGAAGTAGACCGGCAGTCGCGGTGAAGTTGTCGCTTGATCATTCATTGCATCATCCCCAGCAGTACACGGCGTTACGTTCCAGCGACTTCGCCATAAAGCTGCAGGCCACCCAGCGATTCTTTTGTCCGATCACGGGAGTCACCTGATGCAGATAGCGGCCGGAATCAACTACCACCAGATCGCCAGGCTGCAGTTTAATCTGCACAGAAGACAGTGCCGACTGATCGACATGCCCCGCTGTCGCTCCCGTTCGTCCGCCCGCTTCACCGGGTTCAACCCGATAGTCGAACACTTCCAGAGCACCGCCATCGTCAGACGCACCGATCATCAGCACCATCGAATACATGTGGTTGCCAACCAACGTTCCAAGATGCTCGTAAGAATCGCGAACCGACTGTTCGTTGTCGCAATGAGCCGAGATATATCCGCCTTCTGCGTGGCCTCGAAACGTCGTCAGCATGTAATCCTGTCCGGGTTCCGGACCAGGAGCCGCTCGATAAGGTCGACCGGCATCCAACTGCGACAGTGCGGTCATAACACGCTGCGGAATGCCGAGTTCGCCCGGAAGCAGTTCCTGCATCTGCTGATGAAACTCGGCCGCCTGCTGGAAGTAAGTCGTTGGATCAGTCCCCATCAGATTCAGGTTGCGACCATAGAACCATGACTTGAATTTCTCCGGGAAAAGCGTCTTTAGAAACGGTGGATCATGTGCTTCCAGTCGTTCCGTCACAGTCGTCATGAAATCGGAGCTGTAGACATCCCGCACGATGATACCCGTCAGTTCTCCATCGCGCAGCTGCTGGATCGCCGTGCTGTATTCTTCGACCTGGCCGCTGTGCAGTTCCAGCAGTTTGAAGAATGGCTGCGGAGTTCCCAGCAGGCATTCCTGCGGTAATGTTGGCGTTGCTGCTGTCATGCGGCCTGCGACCTTCCTGCCTGAATGATGGGATGCGCGGGAGCAGAAAACACCCAGAAGTACTCTCCTGTGCTGCCGGATTCCCGAGATGTTTCGCCGTTCAGGAATTCGCATTCGCCGATGATGTCATCTTCTGTCCAGCCGAGGCATGAGCGTATCTTCAGCGAAACAGGATCGTAGTTCAGTCGATGCTCGGGCGGTGAACGTACCATCAACGCCGACGGCAGTACGCAGCAGTGATAGACTCTTAGAGCACACGGAAACTCTCTGGCTCGGAAATAGTTTTCACGGAACTGTTCCGGTGAATCTCCCGGTAATCCCATGATGATTTCGATCGCCACACGAGCCACCGCCGTCAGCGCCTGTACGTTCGCAACGAAGCGATTCTCTTCGAATGACCGCTCCACATGAGCCAATACTTCGTTGTCGAACGACTGCAGCCCGATGCCGACCAGAGGTTCGCCGACACCTTCCAGAAACCGCAGATGCTGATCCTGAATCTTCGCCGGATACACTTCGGAAATCAGTCGCCGGTGGCGAAAGAAACCCGTTTGCTCGGCCGCCAGTTCCAGTTGGTCGAAGGCTCGGGAATTCAGATTCAAACCCGCATCAACCAGTAAAGCCCCGTCGACATTAATGTCCGCCATCGCGCCGAATTCCAACGCCAGGTGATCGGCCGTGCGAACTCGTTTAGGGGACTCCATAGTACCCCATTCGCAAAACGAACAGGTGTATGGGCAACCGCGATACGTTTGCAGTACGCCAAGTCCACCATCTGGCACCAATCCCATCACGTACGGCGACGGTAGTAAGTTAAGGTCCGCAAGTGGCCGTTTCTTCGTTTGATGCCACTCGGCCCCATTCCACTGCGCGATTCCACGCACGCTGCTGAGCCGAAGCGGGCTGCGATCTTCCAGCGTCATGATTTCCAGAAACGTGAGCTCTCCCTCACCAACAATCAAGACGTCGATGACCGATCGCAGATCATGAAACGGTAGCTGATTCAGCATGGCCGGATGAGCCGAAGGTCCGCCGAATATGATTAGACGGCTGTGGTCATCACGCCGCAGTCGGACGGCAACTTCCGCAAACATTGGAAACGACCACAAGTACGCCGAAAAGCCGACAACATCCGGATCCAGCTCCAACAGCGCCTGCGACAGTTCATCAGCAGTGGCGTCGTGCAGGTCAAAGACAACGACTTCCAGATCCGGCAGTGCCGCCGCGCGCAGAGTCGCTTCAACCATGCGAACGCCATGATTCGAAATGAATTCAGGCATCGCCGGATCCGGCGTGGGATACAGAGCCACCAATGCAATCCGGCGACCGGAACGCTTGTTGGTGCCTGGTGTGGTCAGAACAGCCTCAGGCACTCTTCCGACCTCCCGCAATCGCCGCCGGCACAAAGTCGTTTGAAATATCAGGAATCGTCGATCGCTTGTTAGGCGGTGGGAATGACCACCAGAAATCACCCGCTGTGCCACCGCACAGACGTGTTTCGCGTGTCATTAGATCGCGCATGTCCAGCAATTGTGTTTCGGTCCAGCCAACGCAGGACTGCATCGACAGCGTGTACGGTTCGTACTTCATCTCCCATTCCGGCTGGCCACGCGTCATCAAAGCATCCGGCAACACCAGACAATGATAAACACGCACCGTCACCGGCAGGCTCAGCGCAAAACTCAGCGTCTCGATAAAGCCATCCCATGTGTCGGTCGGCAGTCCGAAGATGATCTGCACTTCGATGTTGGCCGCGACCGGCAGCAGCTTCTCAATCGCCGGTTCGAATTTCTCACGGCCATAAGGTCTCTGCAACCGCTTAAGCAGTTCCGGATTGAACGTTTGCAATCCAACGCCCAGATACGACGGTCCGCATTGTCCCAGGAACTCGATATGTTCGTCCGTAATCATGGACGGATAAATTTCGCACCACAGCTGACTGTCTTTCAGAAACCCAACATTCTTTTCCGCATTGGCCATGTTCCGAAAAGCCGCTTTGTTCAGGTTGAGTCCCGCGTCGACATTGAATACAGCTGGGCAGTCGTTGGCCTGTAGCGCTTCCAGTTCCCGTGTCATGTACTCTTCGGAAAAGCACCCTTTGGAAATGTCCTTGGCGCCCCATTCGCAGAAAGTGCAGGACATCGGACAACCGCGAAACGATTCCAGATAGCCCACACTCTGGTAGCTCATTAGCCCCATTTGATACGGCGACGCGATCGAATCCAAATTGGACGGCGGCGGGCGGAAACCCGTGTTTTGCCAGCCCAAAAGCGTCGGCAGGTCCAGTCCCGGAACAGGCTGTAGCCCATCCGACAGACTGACGGTCGCCAGCTTGTTTCGCACGGCCAGAGCGATGTCACAGAACGTTTCTTCACCTTCCCGAGTCACCACGGCATCAACGTAGTCGATCGCATTTTGATAGTGCGGCATATCCAGGACCGCTGGTCGTGCCGAAGGGCCACCGAACACAATGGCACAATGTGGCAGACGCTTTTTAATGCGGCGAGCCACCTGAACCAGGCAATCCATCGACCACACAAACAGTGAGAAGCCGATGATCTGCGGATCGAACGCAATGAGGTCATCGACGTAGCCGTTGACGTCTTCTGTTTCGAGATCGATGAGTTGCACTTCGACATCGGACAGCTTCGGGTGAGCAACCACGGCCGCGAGCACTCGATGCACGCCATAAGACGGCAGGTCAGCGCCCTGGTGTTCGTGGCTGTCGACAGATGGAGTCAGGCAGACGAGCGCGATTCGACTGAGTTTTGGATTGGTTGATGTCATTGAGTTACAGCCGGATCTAAGATGCCCTGGCAAGACTTGCCGCCTGAATGTGCCGCAACATCTCTTCGTGTAATGGAAGGTTTCGCAGTGCGGTTCGGTTTTGGTCCTGAATCGCCTGCATCACAAACTGCAGCCGGTCCGCTTCGACCGCCAGCGACTGCGCCGGTGGTCGCTTTGGGAGACGCCCGTTGCCCGTCAGCAAAAAATAGTAGCTGGATTCGGGGAACGCTTCCGGACGCAGCAAACCGACGGTCGCGTTCTCGCTGTACAACCGCAGCCGATGCTGCAATTCAACACTCAGCGGTAGCTCGCGCGAAGCCTTCCAAAAGGCTTCCTCTCGCTGACTGAGGTGGTAGTGCAGTTGCACAAAGTCACGGGCCTGATCGTAGACCTCCGCCATTTCCCGATTGTACATTTGCTGCAGAGGTTGTGTTTCGCCGCTGATGGCGAACAGTTCGACGAAACGTTCGAGTCCGACTTGGGCGAGATGCAGCCCTGTGGATTCCAGCGGCTCAATAAAGCCGGCCGATAGTCCGATGGCGAGCACGTTATGGTGCCAGAACTGAGTCTGACGGCCCACCCTCATTTGCAGGAACTGAGGTTCCAATTCGGCGTCGTCTGCCAGACGGTGCGCCGCGCGAAGCTCCTTCCACGCGTCGTCGTCGGAAATGAACTCGCCGCTGTAGACGTAGCCTAAGCCTCGCTGAGACTGCAGCGGGATGTCCCAGCTCCAGCCTGCCGTTAATCCCAGGGATCGAGTATGCGACGGAATGATTGCCTTCCCTGGTGTTCGCACTGCGACGGCTCGATCGCACAGCAGATGACCGCTCCAGTCGATCCATTGATCATCTAACGTCTGTCGCAACAGCACGGATTCAAAGCCGGAACAGTCGATGAAAAAGTCCGCAGCGACGGAATTGCCGTCGGCAAGTTCCACAGTTGCTACATCGCCCGCATCGTTTCGCGATGCGTGTGCCACGTGACCGTGAATCTGTTGCACACCGCTGTTTAACGCGCGTTGCTGAAGCCACATCGACAGCTTCTTTGCATTCAAGTGAAACGCATAAGCCCCGGTGGCAGCTATGGGAGACTGCATGGTCAACGAATGGGGACTTTTGCCCGCCACCGCAGCCGCCCAATTCAGAGAGTACGTCTGGTAAGGTCTTTTTTGATCTCTTAACCAATACGGAAACAGATCACGCTCATCGATTTTCGCACCAGCGACTCCAAACGGATGCCAATAATCGTGTTCCGGTTTCAGCCAGTCCGAAAACTGAATCGCCAGCTTCCACGTCGCGTCGCACACCTGCATGAACTCGGCCTCGTCGGCACCAAGTGTTCTCAGCAGGCTATTGATCGAAGGAATAGTGGCTTCGCCGACGCCGATCCCCGAATCGTTCTCGGCGATGACCGTGATGCGACATTCTTTCGGGCTGACCTGACGACTCAACAGCGCAGCCGCCATCCAGCCCGCGGTACCTCCCCCGACGATCACAAGGTGATGTTTCGACTTGCCTGACGTGTCATCCATTACGTTGCATGATCCTTTTCGTAACTCAGCGTAACTCAGCGTAACTCAGGCGGCTCTGGGCAACGGAGCCAGCAGGTCTTCATGCCAACCGAAGTGTTTGACGTATGCGGTGTTTAAACCAAGGCACTGCTTCGAACCGCACACATCACGATACGCACACTGATGAAATCCGTTGCGGTTGAATTCTGTCCAGAAGTCAGGATCAATTCGTAGCTCCGGCTGATCGTTCGTCAACGCGTCCGCGGTGTCGCCCATCAGGCAGTGCGGAAAGTTTTTTACCTCCACGTGCCGACCATATTTCCGCCCGAGTCGAATCGCCTGTTTCAGATGCGGACGAACTTCGAAATGCGAAACCAACAGGTGTGGGTTTCCTTCTTCTTCCATCGGCCAGTAGTTCCAGAAGTCCATTTCAACCAGCTGCCGCAGGTCCTTCAGGAGTTCCACGACACCGACCAGAGACTTGTAGCTGAGCCGCGTGACAACGGTGTTGGTCATCAGCTTGATACCGGGCATCGCGTCCAGATTTCGCAGTGCCTGAACGGTCTTGTCGAACGATCCCGGCACCTCAGTAATCTCGTCATGCAGCTCAGCGGTGTCTGCGGTCAGACTGACGAAGTATTCGTCAATGCCGGCGGCGATCAGAGTTTCGCAGTAAGTCGGTTCGGCCAGTCGCATGGCGTGCGTCTGAATGCGCACGTGTTGAAAACCGGCGGCTTTTGCGCGTTCGGCCATTTGCGGCAGATCTTTTCGCAGAGTGACTTCGGCACCTGTCAGGATCAGGCCCTTCCAGCGCTTGCGCTGGCGGTTTTCTTCCAGCAGGGCTTCGAATTCTGTATCGTCGGCAGGCTTCAGCCAGTGCATGCTGTCCAGAATCATGCAATGCTTACACTTCAGATTGCAGCGAAAGTGCACCGTCATTTCGACGTAATCCGCGTGCACAAACGGTCCCGAGGGCTTCAACATGGCGACGCCCTTTCTTATGCATTCATTTTTACGAACACTGAATTTGCAACCGGGGACCGAAGTTTGTGATCACATTGCTGGGCGTGAATAATCGCCAGGCAGCGGCATGAGAAGTGGAGTTTCAAGACGGCCCATCCTTGAAGTGTGGATACCAGAAGGGAATTTGCAGTTGCGCCCGACGCATGTCAGGCGAGCGCGCATCCCTCTCTTGCCACATTGGGAGTTATCGGACACTCCGATGAAGCCCTTCAGCAAATTCAAGTTGATTCGACGGCAAGGCTCAGT
>CALFOL010000634.1 GCA_937919915.1 uncultured Planctomycetaceae bacterium | reverse complement strand
GAGCACGCGCGCTGTTTCCAGCAGGACGGCGACAGCGGATGCGTTGTCGTCGGCCCCCGGTGTTTCTTCGCGGGAATCCAGGTGAGCTCCCAGCACAAACACGGGACGATCCGCGGCTGCTGCTTCTGAACTCGGACGCCTCGCAACCAGGTTGATGCCTTTCAAGCCGCGCAGCATACTGTCAGCGGCGGAAAAAGGTTGCCGCTGAATCGACCAGCCTGCTGCCGAAAGTTCCCGCTCGCAGTATCGGCGACATTCTTCCAGCCGATCGGATTCGGCCGGGCGAGGCTCTGAAGCCAGCCACATAACGTGTTCCCATGTGTGATTCATTGTTTGCCGCTTTCTATTCCGTTGCTCCGCAGTCGTGGCATTGCGAATTTGCGATGTAAACGGCCCTTCACATTGGCCGGTTCTGGTAAACCTGTTAAATTCCTCAGCGTTCAGATCAGATCTTTTTGAACATCACACTGCCCGGTGTCGGGCATCTGTTCTGAGCGACAACGGCCCCGCCGCGTTGAAAGTCGAAGCTGATGAGATGGTTGCATTATAATAAGACGCGTCAAAATGAAATCAGTGAGCACGAACGAATTCTGAGTCGGATTGACGCCTGGTGGGACGAATTCAGTCGGAATGCTGAGCGTCTTGAGGGACTTTTTCGGCACGTTGAAGACTGGGATCTACCGGACTGGATGCACCGCCATCTGCAGGGGATTCAGCCTGAATTGATGTGGGAATATGGCCCGGCAGTGAAGGTGCGCGGCCATCGACTGGTCATCACACCGGAAACAAACAGTGAACTTCGCCCGTTAGCCGAAGCGATTGTAGCTCGCGCACCACAGTTGAAAGGGTGGGAGTTTTATTCGTATCGCCTGGCGGAAACGCTGGAGGCGGCATTGTCCACGGTCAAATCCCGAAGTGGTCTGGATATTTCGGATGTTACCGTCGCTATGAATGTCGGCGATGACAATCGGATCGATCTGGCGTTTCGCTGGGACCGCATACAGAGCAGCGATGATCAGGCATTCGATGCCGCGTTCGTAGCGACTGAATCATTGCTGGGAGAAAAAATACTCGACCGCTGGGTGGGCGTCATCAATCTCGTCGATCATCAAACGCCGCCTGAACACGGGCAACGATTTCTGCCGCTGGATAGAATGCGGCCCACATTCGATGCGCTCGTCAACCACACGCGTTCTCAGTTGCCAGCCGAACCTTATTCGCTGTCAGTCGACGATGGTCAGTGGGCGGGGCTGAAACTGCAGCCCGAAGAAGCTCGCGACTATCCCGAACGCTGCGACCTATTGACGAGCATCACCTGCAACCCGGAATTGATCGCCGCGACGTTTTCGAACGGTCCGTTCTATTCAGAACGCTACAGCCGCTGCAAAGAAACCTTCTGCTACCTGAAGGTGGATGGTTCTGATGAATCGGCGACAGACTATCAGGACCGCGACGACATGGAGGAAGCCGTTCGCAACGCTCTGGCGGCTCAGGATGTCGGCGCACTGATCGGAGCAGGAACGGGCTTGCGATACAGCTATATGGAATTGGCCCTGACTGATGTGGATCGCGGTATCGCGGCCATTCGTCGAGCGATGCGCGAAGGTAACGTGCCGCGAAGATCGTGGATTTTGTTCCACGACGCACATCTTGCCGCAGAGTGGGTCGGAATCTATGACGATTCACCTGCTCCACCGATGGACAAGGTCGAACTTTAACAGCTGTGTACTTCGGGGAGTCGGAGCCTGTCATCCCCGTTTCGTTTGTGTTCCATTGGGCAGTGACGGCATATTTTTACAGCCCCGCCTGAACCATTGACGCGAAAGCAGGCACTAATTCACGGGAAAGCCCAGGCTGCGTGCGTCTGCGGTTTGAATGAAGCCGCCAATTTACGAGAATTGCGCATCTGAACGGCGGTCAAGCCGTTGTCGAAACAATGGATTGAACCAATCCCTTAACAAACCATTTTCTGTGGAAGACGCGCCGTCATGGCCAAAAAATCTATCGCTGATATTGATGTTGCCGGCAAAAAAGTCCTCATGCGAGTCGACTTCAATGTGCCTCTGGACGGAACCACCGTCACGGATGACGGGCGAGTTCGTATGGCGCTGCCATCGATCAAGTCAGTCATTGAACGAGGCGGTCAGCTGATTCTGATGAGTCATCTGGGTCGTCCGAAATCCGGTGCTGATAATTCGAAATACAGCCTGAAACCTGCCGCAGACAAACTGGCGGAGTTGCTGGGGCAGGACGTGGTTTTCGCAACAGACACTGTCGGTGATGATGCCGCAGCGAAAGTTGCGGCTTTGCAGGACGGCGGAATCATGGTCATCGAAAACCTGCGTTTCGAAGCAGGGGAAAAAGAGGGCTGCAGCGAGTTCGCGGGCAAGCTGGCTGCCTTCGGCGATATCTACTGCAACGATGCATTCGGCACCTGTCATCGCACAGACGCGTCGATGGTTGCTGTTCCGGAAGCGATGGCTGGTAAACCACGAGTCGTTGGTTTCCTGGTGGAAAAGGAAATCAAGTTTTTGTTGGACGCAATTGAAACTCCTCAGCGACCTTTCGTTGCGATCCTCGGCGGTGCAAAAGTTTCCGACAAGATTCAGGTTATCAAGAACCTGCTTGGTATCTGTGACAAGGTGCTGATCGGCGGAGCGATGGCGTATACGTTCGAATTGGCCAGGGGTGGTCAGGTTGGCGGCAGTCTTGTTGAAAAAGACAAAGTGGAACTTGCCAAAGAACTACTGGCAGCAGGCGGAGACAAATTGGTTCTGCCCGTGGATACTCATTGCGGCGATGCCTTCAGTGGCGACTGCAACAAGCAGGTGGTTGACGCTGGCCAGATTGCCGAAGGCTTCGAAGGCTTCGACATCGGTCCCAAAACAGCTGTCATGTATGCCGAAATTGTCGGCAGCGCAAAAACCGTTGTGTGGAATGGTCCGATGGGAGTCTTCGAGATGCCTCCTTTCGACGCCGGCACGCGAGCTGTCGCTGAAGCGTTAGCCAACGGATCCAGCACCAGCATCATTGGCGGTGGCGACAGTGCCGCGGCGATTCGAAAGTTCGGTTTGGACGACAAAGTGTCGCACGTCAGCACGGGCGGTGGAGCCAGTCTCGCGATCCTGGAAGGTCAGAAGTTCGCTGCCGTCGAATTGCTGGACGAAGCATAAAGCAGCCGTCACTCTCCCAGTGACGAACTTTGGGCATTGCATCTTTGGCATAACAAGTTGCTATCACCGTGGTGTACGAACGCCGCATTCCACTAAGGCAACACCGTTTTTAACTGAGTTGCATACAAGCACGATGCGTTAGCGAGTGAACAGAAGAATGCCGTCGATTCACTCGCTGGCGCGTCGTGCTTGTACCTCCGCCCGGTCATGCCTGCCTTAAGAACATGTCGACATGCGGAATCTCATCGACCGGATACTCTGGCCCGTCGGTGACGAATCCATGGCTGCCGTAGAACCCCTGCAGGTGTGCCTGCGCGGCGATGCGAACGGGTAAGTTGGGGAAGTTTTGATCGCACCACGCTTTGCTCCGCCGAAGCAATTCATGCCCCAGGCCTGCGCCACGTACGCTGGCTGAGGTCAGGATGCGACCGATGTTGGCTTCTGCAAATCGAACATCTGGCGCGAATACCCGGCAGTAAGCCACCAGTCCGTTGACGTCGTCTGTTCCCATCAAATGAACGGCTCGCTCGTCCCACCCGTCGATGTCTTCGTAGCAACATTGCTGTTCAACAACAAACACCTGCTGCCGCAGTCGCAGAATCTGGCACAGCTGATGTGTTGAAAGCTCGTTAAACAACTTCCAGTTCCATGTCAGATTCATCGGGGTGCTTTCGGATCCGGCCTGTCGTGAACGCGCTGAGCGTAAGCAATCGCTTATATGTTTTCGCACATAACAACCTGCGAATTGCCGTTGCCTTACTCACTGAGCTGAAATTGATATGTGCGATTATTTGTGGGCGGGTGCTTATTGGGACTCCGGGCTGCCGTTTCGGTCTGCGCTGCAGGTCGGAGTCTTTAACGGAAATGGATTCTCGTCGGATTCTGCTCTGCCGTCAATTTGCTGAGCTCTCGGCGCTCGCTTGCGATTCCTGTGTTTCCCAGTGACAATCCTCAGCCAGAAACTTTTTCCACCCCACCGAAAGGGACGTGAGTCCGTGGTTGAGTTCTATCGTCACATTGAGTCCCGAAGGGACGGCAGGAGAGCGTCCGAATCAAGCCCCCGTTGTCACTCCGAGGCTGTGAAGTGACTGTTGGTCGTCTTTTGCACTCGCAAAAGAGCCCCCAATTACGAGCACGAAGCGCCAGTGAGTGAATGGCAGGCGAGCAGGATTCACGCGCTGGCGCTTGGTGCGGGTACCCCAATGGATATTTGTGACGTGAATGGTTGTACTCCGGTAACGGTTTCCGGTAGCTTGGCAGCCCTGCCTGACTAAACTTACCCCCCGCGGAGCCCTCCCACGATGTTACGTTTGCGAACCGCTCTTCTGTCAGCCGCCGTTGCCGGCCTGCTGGCGAATTCTGTGACCGCTCAAAATAAACAGGATAATTCCGCTGGCGAGCGACCCTTGGCAGTGTTGAATTCTGCTGAGTGGACGGACCTGTTCAACGGTAAAGATCTGTCGCTGTGGCAGGGTGACACCAAAGGCTACACGGCTGAGGACGGCATTCTGGTCTGCAACAAAGGCAGCAAGGATCTTGTTTCGAAATTTGAATACAGCGACTTCGCATTCCACTTCGAATTCAAGCTGGAAGAAAGTGGCAACAACGGAGTTGGGATTCGCGTTCCACTGGGTGGGCATCCGGCATCGGATGGTATGGAAATCCAGATTCTGGATCATCACGGCAGCAGTTACAACGGCGACGCCGTGATGGCAGACGGCAAGACTCGCAAACTGAGTTGGCTGAAGCCGTGGCAGTACCATGGTTCGATCTACGGTATCTATCCGGCAAAGATCGGACATCTGAAACCGGTCGGCGAATGGAATTCAGAAACCATTCTCGCCATCGACGATCACATCATGGTCATCCTGAACGGTGCTGTGATTGTTGACGCATTCCTGGACAACCTCACGCCAGTCGACGGCGGCGTCCACAAAGGCATGCATAACAAAAAAGGCCACATCATGCTGGCTGGGCACAGTGACCGCATGGAATTCCGCAATCTAAAAGTTGCTGACTATTCCCCCGCGCCGGCGACAATCAAAACACCCACAGACAACACGCCACCAAAAGGATTCCAGACTCTGTTTAACGGTAAAGACCTGACGGGCTGGAAAGGCCTGGCTCATAACAACGCCGTCGCGCGAAGAGCGCTGACAGGAAGCGATCTCCAGGCGGCTCAGGCCACCGCTGACGAAAACATGCAGCAACACTGGAGCGTTACTGATGGTGTGCTGACTTATGACGGGAAAGGGCAGAGTCTTTGTACGGCGACTGACTACGGCGACTTCGAATTCTACATCGACTGGAAGATCCCACCAGGAGCAGACTCAGGAATCTATCTGCGTGGTACACCGCAGGTTCAGATCTGGGATCCATGGGATGCGCGTCTGAAAGATACAACCGACCTTCCGACCGACACGGAGACATGGGTCACGCAATACAAAAATGGTCGCAACCTCGGATCCGGCGGTTTGTGGAACAACAGACGCTGGCGCAACGCACCGACTGTGTTGGCGGACAAAAAGCCGGGCGAATGGAATACCTTCCTGATTCGCATGGTCGGTGACAAGGTAACGATCTGGCTCAACGGCAAGTTGATTGTTGATCGAGTCGCATTAGAAAACTACTGGGACAAGACAGCCCTCGAAGCGCTCGTCCGCGCTGACCAGATTGAACTCCAGCATCATGGCAGCGAACTGTTCTTTAAGAACCTTTACATCCGCGAACTTCCGTATTAAATAAGTAACATTTTGCGACTTTGGCCGAATATTGGGAAGATGTTGCGAGCACTTCAAACCGCTGGTTTCGTTCTGAGATGCGCGGCGGCATTCCTCTTTGCCGTTTCATCCGGGATTGTTGTTCTGGGTGACGACCCCATTGACTTCGACCGTGATGTGCGGGGTATTCTTTCTGACAATTGCTTTCAGTGTCATGGACCTGATGCGGAGAAACGCGAAGGTGAGTTGCGGCTGGATCGCCGTGAAGATTTCTCTGCCCCGCGTGATGATGGACCGTTGGTCGTTCCGAAAAATGCCGCGAGCAGTTTGCTGTACCGACGCATCGCGGCGACCGATGAAACACAGATGCCACCTGCGGATTCGGACAATGCGTTGACCGATGCTGAAAAGGAAACCGTCCGTCGCTGGATTGAACAAGGCGCCGAGTGGCAGCAACACTGGGCGTTCGTGCCGCCCAGGCGTCCGAAACTTCCGCAAGTCGTTGACGAAAACTGGTGCGGCAATGAGATCGATCGCTTTGTGTTGGCGCGGCTTGAGCGTGAAGAACTTGCGCCTGCAACGTCGACTGACAAAGCACGTTTGCTGCGCCGCGTGACGCTCGACCTGACCGGCGCGCCGCCGACTGTCGCTGAGATCGATGCGTTTATCGCCGACGATTCTGTTATGGCGTACGAGCGAGTTGTCGACCGTTCGTTGAACTCGCCGCGGTTCGGAGAACGGATGGCGATGCGTTGGTTGGATCTGGCACGATATGCGGACACCAGTGGCTACCAGAACGATGGGCCGCGTCAGATGTGGCGATGGCGGGATTGGGTCATTGATGCCTACAACGCCAACATGCCGTTTGATCAGTTTACGATCGAACAACTTGCGGGCGACATGCTGCAACAGAACCGAGGGCTCTACCGTGGCGAATGGCACGGACTGGATCTGAACAAACAGGATCGCGATCGCTTAATCGCCACGGCATTCAACCGCAATCACCGAGGCAACGCGGAAGGCGGCATCGTTCCGGAAGAGTACCAGGTCGAATACGTTGTCGATCGCGTGGATACGACAGCGACCGTGTGGCTGGGCCTCACGCTCGGGTGCGCTCGATGTCACGATCACAAATACGATCCGGTGACTCAAAAGGAATTTTACCAGGTCTTCTCGTTCTTCAACAAACTGCCGGAATACGGACGAGCTGTCAAAGAGGGCAACTCGCCGCCGTACATGCTGGCTCCGACCGATGAGCAGACGAAGCAACTGGCTGAAGTGCGGCGCCGGAAAAAGGAGTACGCAGCGAATGAGCAGCTTGAGCCAAATACTATTGATAAAGCACTTGCCGCATGGACACAGCAGCTTGCCGCTGGCAACGAACAAATCGCGTGGACGATCACCGACGGTTTGGTTGCTCGATACCAGCTTGACGGAGACCTAACGGATGCTCAAGCGGACACCAAGTTGGCCAAAGCGGAAGGCGGCACAATGGAATTCGCTGACCGTGGCGCAGGTAAAGCTCTGGAACTGAACGGCGAAACTTTCGTCAACGCGGGAGACGTTGCGAATTTCGGTTACTTTGATCCGTGCAGTATCAGCGTTTGGGTCTACCCTCGCGGCGATGGCACGCTCGTTTCTCGCATGGCGCAGGAAACACACGGGGCTGGATATTATCTGCACCTCGAAGATCGGCGACTGCAGTTCAATATGGTCAAACGCTGGCTCGACGATTCGATTCGCGTTGAAACAACTTCGCAGCTGACGCTTAACCACTGGCAGCATGTGACGATGACTTACGATGGTAGCCGCGTTGCCAGTGGAATCAGGATCTTTGTCGACGGCGTTCAGCAACCCACAACGGCTAATCACGACTTCCTGAACCAGACGATGGCCAGCGAAGAGCCGCTACGGATCGGCGCTGGCCACAGTGCGTTTAATGGATTAGTCGACGATGTTCAAATCTACAATCGTGCTTTGAAACTGTTCGAAGTGGCGGTGGTTAGTACGGACGAACGAATTGAACAGATCGCTCGGATGAACGCCGAAGACCGATCACCTCGCCAGACGACGAAGCTGCGACGGTACTTCCTGACCGAAGCCGCACCGGAAGCAATGCGAACCGCACAGCAACGTCTCGACAATGTCATTCACGAAGAGGCGACGTTGATCGCCAGCCTGCCGACGCTGATGATCATGCAGGATGCCGCGGACGCGAGAAAGACCTTCGTTCTCAGTCGTGGACAATACGACCAGCCGCGCGGCGAAGTTTCACCCGGTGTGCCCAGTCTGTTCGGCGATGCGAGGGTGGAGAACCGATTGCAGTTCGCCCGCTGGTTAGTGTCGGGGGAGAACACGCTCACGGGGCGAGTTGCCGTGAATCGTTTTTGGGAGATGTTGTTCGGCGAAGGACTTGTTCGTTCGATGGAGGATTTCGGATCGCAGGGCGAACGTCCGACTCATACCGAACTGCTCGACTGGCTGGCCGTTGAATTCGCTGAGAGCGGCTGGGACGTGAAACACATGCTGAAGACGATGGTGATGAGTGCAACCTATCGGCAGGCTTCGACCGCTGACAAGGCTGTCGTCGAACGTGATCCTGAGAACCGATTGCTGGCGCGTCAGTCACGGTTTCGCATGTCGGCAGAACTGATCCGCGATCAGGCGCTGGCCGCGAGCGGTCTGTTGCACGAAAGGCTTGGTGGCCCGTCGGTCATGCCTTACCAGCCCGATGGTTTGTGGAATGAAATCGCGACCGACACGAATTACGAACAATCTGATGCTCCTGACCTGTATCGCCGCAGTCTGTACACCTATTGGAAACGAACTGTCGCGCCGCCCACGATGACCACATTTGACGCGCCAGCTCGCGAAATGTGTGCTGTGCGGCGACCGCGTACCAATACGCCGCTGCAGGCATTGGCAATCCTGAACGACGCCACCTATGTTGAGGCAGCGCGGGCACTTGGTCAGCGGGCAATGGATTTCGACGAGGATCGAGCGAAACGGTTGCAGTATGTTTTTCGCAGCGTGTTGGCTCGGTCACCGACGACTGAGGAAATGACGTTACTTGATCGCGCGTTGTCGCGTTACCAGGCGGCGTTCCATGGTGACGATACAAAGGCGAAGAAACTGCTGTCGGTCGGCGAACAACCGCTGGACGAAGGCGTCGACGTTGTGGAACTCGCGGCTTACACACTGACTGCGAGTATTGTGTTCAACACGGATGAAGCGGTAACTCGGGAATGAACCAGGTGATGGAGAATCCCATGATCGACGCTCAACAACTTGCCCTCAATCGCCGAGCGTTTCTGCAGGCGGGAGGCTGCGGTGTCGGAATGGCCGGACTTGCTTCTTTGCTGCAGGCGGATGATGCACAGCAGCCACACTTCGTGCCGACGGCGAAACGTGTCATCTACCTGTGTCAGTCAGGCGCTCCGTCGCAGATTGATCTGTTTGATCACAAGCCGGAGTTAGAGCGATTTCGTGGTCAGGACCTGCCGGATTCAATTCGCAAGGGCCAGCGACTGACCGGGATGACGAAGGATCAAACGGCGTTCCCAATCGCGCCGTCGATATTCAAGTTCAAACAACACGGAAATTCAGGAGCTTCGGTCAGTGAGCTGTTACCGCATATCGCGAAGGTGGCGGACGAATTGTGCTTCGTCAAGTCGATGCACACGGAAGCCATCAATCATGACCCGGCGATCACGTTTATGCAGACGGGCGCTCAACTTGCCGGTCGTCCGAGCATCGGCGCGTGGTTGTCGTATGGTCTCGGCAGTCTGAATCAGGATCTGCCCACGTTTATTGCGATGACATCGGGCACCGGTGGTCAGCCGCTGTACGATCGTCTTTGGGGCAGCGGGTTTCTGCCGACCGAACATCAGGGAGTGAAATTCCGCCGTACCGGTGACCCGGTTTTGTACCTGTCCGACCCTCCGGGCATTGATCGTGGTCTGCGGCGATCAATGTTGAATGACCTCAACGATCTGAATCGCCTGCAACTGAAACAGAAGCAGGATCCGGAAATTGCAACACGGATTGCGCAATACGAGTTGGCGTTTCGGATGCAGGCATCCGTTCCGAAACTGGTCGATACGTCGGACGAGCCGGAACATGTGCTGAAAATGTATGGCCCCGAGTGTCAGAAGCCGGGAACGTTTGCTGCGAATTGCCTGTTGGCTCGACGTTTAGTCGAACAGGGCGTGCGGTTTGTACAGTTGTATCATCGCGGTTGGGATCAGCACGCAAAGTTGCCTGAGAAAATTCGTGAACAATGCCAGGCCACAGATCAACCGTCCGCGGCACTGATCGAAGACCTGCGTCAGCGAGACTTATTGAAGGATACGCTGGTAGTCTGGGGCGGTGAGTTCGGCCGAACCGTGTACTGTCAGGGCAACCTGACGAAGGGCGATTACGGTCGCGACCACCATCCACGTTGCTTTTCGCTATGGCTCGCAGGCGGCGGGATCAAACCGGGAATAAGCTACGGCGAGACGGACGATCATTCGTACAACATCGCAGAGAATCCCGTTCACGTGCATGACCTGAACGCCACGATTCTGCATTGTCTGGGGCTCGATCACCGCAAGCTTACGTTCCAATACCAGGGCCGTCATCATCGCCTGACCGACGTGCATGGCGAAGTAGTGGATGCGTTGTTGAACGTGCCGTCGAACGCCGCAGGGTAAAATACCGGTCAGGGTTGAAGTTCCTTCAGAATCACTCTGGCCACCTCGCGCCCCAGCAGTTCGCAACCTTCGGCCGAGAGATGAATTCCGTCAGACGGCCGCAGGATATTTTCCGGGCCGGCTTTCGCCATGAACGCATTCAGGTCGTTAACGACGATGCCGAGTTCCTTCGCCACCCTGCGTGCTGTGGCGTTATAAGTTTCGATATCCGTGTTGCGACGCACCACGCGGCCATAACCCTTTGACTCTTCCTGCAGCTGCTCATCGACCACAGTCGTCAGTGCAAAGATGATTTTTGCGTCGGTCCGTTCCCTGAGCTTTACGAAGATCGCTCGCAGGTTCTGTTCATAGGTTTCCAGCGTGTGCCGCGGCTTGCCGGTTTTGGCGTCGAGGTACATGTCGTGCAGACCGACGTTCACGTGAATGATCCTGGGATCCTGTCCATCCAGCCAGCGGTCGATATTCTCGAGCATGTACGTCGTGTGTTTGCAGTTGTCTTTCGGCGACCAGACGTCTGCCTTTTCGGCCAACGTGCTGATGACCGCAGCCTGGTAATTCATGCGGATGGAATCGCCCAGCAAAACGACTTGGGGCAGTGACTTGGAGGATGCTTCCGGCTGTGACGTTCTGTAGAGCCATTTGACGGGTAGGCGGGTGATCTGCAAAGAGTTCAGACGCGGGTACTCGCAGTGCGCCAGCAGCACATGTTCGCCGACGAATTCGATGGCCGTATAGCAGTACCAGCCTTCCGGATCGGTGCCGATATTCTGAACGTGCTTCCACGTGGCACCGTCGTCACTGGAAATCGCGGCGGTGAAAGGGCGACGACCGACGGGCTTGATCTGCGCCAGTGGATCGTCACCGTTGTTCCATAACAGCAGCAGATCATTGGTCGAGGGAATACGTTCGATCGATGCAGGTGACGGTGACGGCTGAGCGATACTGGAACGTTTCAGCGCCGACCACGTCTCGCCACGATCAGTAGAATGAGACACCAGCTGACAGTCCTGACTGCGACAGAACATCATCAGCCGACCATCGCTCAGCTCCACCACGCCCGGTTCCTGAGCCAGCAGTTCCGATTCCAGCGTCGTGCTGCTGGAACGCCAGGTTATTCCGTTGTCGTCCGACAGGTAGCAATGGATCTGCGCCGAGTTTCGCCAGCCCGACCAGCCGGGCACATAGTGAGTCGCGACCGGAACCACCAATCGACCGTTCATCAACTGAATGACACGATCGTTGTTTAACACGCGGTACGCTGGCTGATCCTGTGGAGTGACGTGAGTCGCCTCTGACCAGGTTTTGCCGTCATCGTCGCTGGTCCGCAACAACAGTGAGTCAAGCACGGGATATTTGGCGTCCGCCGGACCTGGGTATTTCAGAATATAGAACAGAGCAATCCGACCGTCCTGCAGTCTTAACAGCGAAACGGACATCAGATTCGCCTGGCCTTCTGCTCGTGCAACAATCGCAACATCATCACTGGTCCACGTTTTCCCCTGATCGGTGGAATAACGTGCCACCAGCTCCGCCGTCGCGTGGTCACTTTTGCCGACAAACTTCGTGTAGACCAGCATCAGCCGACCATCGTGCAGCTGAATAAAATCACCTTCGCTGTTGCGATCGTTGCCAGGACGTGGCGCAATCCGCAGCGGTTTTTCGATTCCGTCTGCAACGCCCTGTGGTGCGCGTTCGTCCGCGTTTACGAACCCTGTGGCACCACAGATGACCAAAACGATCGCAGTGATGGAAGTGTAGAACCGATCGGACATTTTGAATTCCTTTAGATGAGCGTTGATCCCACACAAAAAACGGCTGAATGCAACGATGAAGTTTCTCTAGAGCCGTTTACTAAATGTTGTGTACGCGTCGGGCTCGTGGGAGTACGCGTTT
>CALFOL010000633.1 GCA_937919915.1 uncultured Planctomycetaceae bacterium | reverse complement strand
GGAAAAGAACAGGTGTCGCGACACCCGCAACCGGGGTCATGCACGGTCTTGTGAGGTTTACGGCGCATCCAAAAAGAAGCAAATGGTCAAACAAAAGACTGATCTTCGCGATAGAGCTACGAGGGCTTGAATAAAAACACGGCGTCTGATGATTCCAAACGTTGGTGAGGTGGCAACGAAAACCGGAGGCGGCAAATAGAAGCCGCAGAAACCCTGCACGGAATTCCTGTTGTTCGCTCATCGCGACGGACATTGGCAAAAAGCTCAATCGCAGGGGCGGTCTCTTGCCACGTGGCATGCCCCAAATTAGAGCAGTTTAGATATTGTTGTGAACGGTAAGCACCCGGGCACAAATAATCGCATATAATGATTGACCACCCAGTGCTTCAGGTAAGGATGATCCGAAGATTATTATGTGCGAAAACATATAAGCGACTGCTTACTCGCTCGCGGAAGCAGGCTTTCTTCGATCGAAACGCGTGCCCGCGGCCATAAGTCAGCGTAATACGCTGTAGGCTCGCAGGTGCGATATCGCGAAGATCGAAAGGGCACTCTGCCTATTCCGTCTCTTGTGATGCGTTCCAGGCATCCGCTGCCTGACGTTTGGCAACAGCGGGCGAGGCTTCTGCCCTACGAACGTAGAAGACTTCACGCGTGCAGTGCCTGCACTTCACGTAGGCAATCCATCCGTACTCTGGCGAGTAGTCGTCAACGACACCCACATTGCTGCTGCCGCATGTGCAAGGCTTCAGGAGTAGATTCGTCATGTGCAGGGTTCTGTCGTGGAAACGCTCTGGAATCAGCGAAGGGTATGGAACATTCCCAACAGAGTTTCAATTGGTTGACGGTTGGCCCAACTGAGAAAACTTCACAGTTAAGAAGGCACTGACCAGGCGTTCGGTCAGTGCCTCCCGGCCCACACAGAAGAGCACCCCTTTGAGGATCACTCTGCTGGCAGAAGACGCAAATGAAAGTATGCCGGATGCCACCAAGTTAGTCTGGGGAACTGAAAAGCGAGCCCTGAAATGGCGGTAAACCGCCAGCTCCGCGCCGCGTAATCGACGTCCAGAGCATTCTGCGGTCGGCAGAAGCGATGATCGACATTCTGTGAACCGACTATTTGAATGGGCACTGGATGAGCGGCGATGAACTGAATAGACGCCTTGTGGTGGACACAATATCAACGCCAGCAACATTTCCCCGATGGATCAGGAAGTGTGGGTGATCACCCTCTTTCGCGGAGAGGTTGTGAAGTTACGCGAGCACGAAGCGCTAGCGAATGTTAGGAACACAGAATTCACTCGCTGGCTCGCACTGGCGATCTTTTGCGGAGCGAAAGGCGACAGCGGCGGACGCTGGTCTGATTCAGACTTCTTTACAATTTGACGAAACAGTGGTCGCAGGATTACTGACAATACGTCATACATTCGATCACAATCTCGGGATTCATTCCTGACCGAATCCTTATGCACACGGAATATGCCCCTGATGACACACTTCGAATGCAGCATTAAACGGCTTACGGTCGTCAGCTGGCTGGTCGTCTGCTGGTCAATGAATGTCTCAGCGGAATCGCAGTTCTTTAAGACCGGCGAACAGCGACACGGCGCAGACGTGTATCAGCTCGGCGAACCAGCTCGGGCAGGAGCGATCGTTCTGGACGCCAACAACGGTTTCTTTGACAGGGGTGTCTTCATCGCTGACGGAAGACGCCCGGCGCCTTCCGATTCAGAAAAGGCGCTGATCCATGCTCATTTCACGCACTTGGTTGCTGCAGAGAAAGAGTCGCTCGGGACAGCACACTGGTATCTCTGGATTCCGAAAGCGGGTGACGTTGATCTGGTGGCCCATTGGAAAGTGCCGCCGTCCGACCACGGCGTTCAGTGGGAAGTGCGACTTGACAACGACGTGCGGAAGGTTGTCGCCGGCACGTCCAGCGAAACAACACCGCAGAAATGGGATCTGAAGTTTTCTGTGAAGCAACCGGGGCGACATACGATTTCGATTCGTAAATTGACGGATCGTATCGCCAAGGGGACAGAGATTCACGGCATTCGACTGACTGGCAGGGCGATCGTTGACGCCAGTCTGCTGCGTGCCCGCTGGCGTCCGGCTGCAATTCACACCCAGTACTCGGCCAGTACCTGTCCCCAAACGAAAATGTGGGTGTTCGAGTCACAGAATATCTCTGACTACGGAAGCTATTCTCCCATTACAACTCCGTTCGGTTACTTTGGAGGTTCGTTTGACGCAGATCGTACTGCGAACGGCGGCATGAACTTTTCGATGTGGGCCGCTCGAAGCGGTGCCAAGTCAGCTCCGCCATTGCATCAAATGCCACATCTGCTGGCAACCGGAAATCCTCAGGCAGAATTCGGTGGGTTCGGCCACGAAGGCAGTGGAGTTAAAATTCGCAACTGGGAACCACTCAATCATCACCCTCGCAGTATCATTCAGGCATTGCGGATGGATATCGACGAAAACTCCCGGCTCTACAGTGGATACGTCTTCGATGATCGCGACAATCGGTGGGTGCTGTACGCGGTCGGTCGTAAACCAAACAAAGTGACAGGCGACCGAAAGACCGGGCCGCAAGACCCGGACTGGCTAAGAATGTCGTCGTTCTGTGAGATCCCAGGACCGGCAGAACGAGAACGGACGGGCGATCGGCCGCGAGTCATTCGCCGCCGCGGCTGGGCGTATAACGCTGACAGGCAATGGCACCCGGTTGACCACCAGACAACCAGGAGTCCTGGCACTCCTTCGAACAGGTACATCGCTGCCGCAGAAGATGGCTGGTTTGTAATGTCCACCGGCGGCATGGAGATGTTCGACCAGAAAACCATCGAAGTGAAACAGCCGGCACCGGGAGGTCTTCCACCATACCTGCAATCGGACATCGCTGCAAAACTGTTCGAGTATCCGGCTGAATTCGGCAAGCATTCGGCGGAACACATCGCACAAACTTCGGCGCAGGTGAACTACGAGCTGCTTGACGTGGGCGAAAACGCAACAGCTGTTTTGTATTACGGTCCGCAGGACTGTCTGTCTTTCGTTCCGCGAGACGATTTCCATGCAACGGAACGAAAGGGCGTCATCGACAAAGTCTATTCAATGGATCGAGTCTGGCCCGCCTGGACGAAGAGCACTCCTGTAGAAAAAGGCGTCAACAATTTCACTCTAATCAACCTGAAGCCCGACACTGAGTACTTTTATCGTCTCTTCGTGACAAACAATGCGGGCAAGATCTGGTCCTTCGATGCAGGGAAGTTTCAAACCAAACGGGAATGATCGCAGTTACGTTGACCTGCAATCATTCGACATTCGACCTTACAGCCCCGAAAACTCAGATGCGAGAATCATTCCGCCTAATACTCTTCACTGCAGCACGAAGAGGACTGTTGCTGGTCATCGTGTCGTGGATCGCTGGGCAGTGGTATATTTTCGGCGCAACCAGCGGGCCGTTTTCGTGTGCATCGGGACCTGGTGGATGGGAGATTAGCCGGTGGGGTTCTTCGACTCAGAATGTGCTGTCGCTGTTTTCGTAAGCACCCGCCCACAAATAATCGCACATAATGAATGACCACCCAGTAATTCAGGTAAGGATGATCCGAAGATTATTATGTGCGAAAACATATAAGCGCCTGCTTATCCAGTGGCGGCTGATTCCGTTGACGTTACCCCGAAGTCGCCGCGACTTTGGGGCGTCTTTGTTTACCACTGGCTTGCTGTTAGCCTGCTGGTGCTCTTCAAGGGTCTGTTGAAATGGGTATATCGGAACCGCCAAATGGAGGGCGAAGTTGATGAATCATGATCCATTCCTGCCACCGCAAAACACTTCGATGCCTCACGTGCAGTTGTCGCGGAGAGCCAGAGCAGGACTGATGATCACCTTGTTCGTCGCGCTTTCGCTTGGCGTTTATCGCGCGGGCTTCGTGGTTACGAATCCTATTGTGACGCCGCCACCAGTTCCCGCATTGCTGCCTTCGAATCCCAATGCAGGATAGCCTGTAATGATGTTCGGTAGCCGTTTGCTTATGACTACGGAGCGAGTTCGATGGTTTCACCGTTGTCGATTTCGACTCGGCACTTCGGCAAGCTGTCGAGAAACAATCGACCATATTGCTTTGTTAGCACTCGCGGATCAAGAATCACCACGCGACCGCTGTCCTTACGACTGCGAATCAAACGGCCGAACCCCTGCTTTAGCTTGATGATTGCTTCCGGCACCTGATATTCGTTGAACGGATTTCCGCCACGGGCTTTTATGGAGTCAACGCGGGCTTCCAGCAACGGGTGATCAGGCACGCTGAACGGCAGTCGAGTGATCATCACGTTCTGTAAAGCGTCTCCAGGTACGTCGACGCCCTGCCAGAAGCTATCCGTGCCGAATAAAACAGCGCGCTCGTCCCTGCGGAATTTGTCCAGCATAGCAGACCGCGGCATGCCCTTGCCCTGACAATACAGCGTCAGATCGTTCTCTGCCAACCAGCCCATCAATCGCTCGGCAACAAACATCATCATGCCGTAGCTGGTGAACAATACGAACGCACGGCCCTTGGTTTCCAGCAGATGCTTTTGAATTCTTCGACAACACTCCAGCTGAAACTCGTGCGCTGACGTTGACGGATCGGGCATGTTGGAGGACAGAATCAACCGCGTTTGCTTCTCGTAGTCAAAGGGGCTGCCCTGTCGATCATCTTTGCCATCTGTCACACCGACTCGACTCCGAAAGAAACGAAAATTCTTTTCGCCAATGGCCAGCGTGGCACTGGTGAGAATGACGCTGGAGACCTTATTGAAAAGCTGGTCTCGTAGAATCGGGCCGACTTCTATCGGAGCACTCAGCAGGCTCAGACGATCACGTTTGGCACCAGTGTGCTCAACCCAATAAACGTCTCCTTCAACTCGCTGTTCACACCACGATGTCAAATTATCCGCCAGCATCTGACAACGCGCTGCCGCTGAAGCCAGTTCGACCTTGTCACTTTCGGATTTCAGACCATCAGCGTAGCGCTGAATCTGTGACGACAGGTCATACAATGCGGGTGTGACGTTATTGACCACATCGACCGGCTTGTCCAGACGTCCGTTCTTCCGTCCAAAACTGCTGGTCCAGTTATCGACCGCAAAGAAAAACTCCCGCGCCAATGTGCGGACGGCCTGCACCTGCTGTTGAGATTTCTCCAGCTTGTGGGCGATCAGAATGCCCTTTTGGCTGCGATCGTTGTAAAGCCGATTCATCAGGTATTCGATCTGTCCTTCAGAGAGCCGAATTCCCATGTGATCGGCGGCCACTGCTTCCACGGTGTGCGCTTCGTCAAAGATCACAGTGTCGTAATCCGGCAGCAGACTGGCGCCGTCACGGCGCAGAGCCAAATCGGAAAAGAACAGGGCATGGTTCACGACCAGCAGGTCGGCATTCCACACGCGACGCCGTGCCTTGTAGTAGAAACACTCGTTGTGGGTGGGACATTTTTTGCCCATGCAGTCGCCATGATCGCTGCCGACTTCGTCCCAGACCTCGGACATCGGACGGAACGGCAAATCCGCTCGACTGCCGTCGGTTGTCTTCCGAGTCCAGTCGTAGATCTGAGCAAGTTGTCGCTGTCCGTCCATTTCGAACACCATCTTCTGCGATGCACGCTGCACAGCTTTGCCTGTGCGCCGCAGGCTGATGTAGTTGCTGCGGCCTTTAACCAGCACGGCCGAGAACTCGACCGGCATCACTGCCTGCAGAAATGGAATGTCGCTATGTATCAGCTGTTCCTGCAAGCTGATGGTATGCGTCGAGACCACGATGCGTTTGCACTTATCGTCACCGTCGCGGCGCTGCCGTGCCGCCAGAATCGCCGGTATCAGATAGGCAAAACTTTTGCCGACGCCAGTACCGGCTTCGACGACAAGGTGGTGTCGATTCTGAATGGCTGACTCGACGGAGGCTGCCATTGCCAGTTGCTCCGGGCGAGATTCGTAGGAATCCAGTCGCCGCGCGATGCTTCCATTTTCGCCAAGAATCTGTTCTGCCGTGAACCGCTCGTCGCTCATAGGGCCATCGTTTCAGATTCGATCTGCGGCAGGTCATTGGCATCAATCGTATCAGCAATGTTCCGGCGGTGAATCAAGGCGAACGCCAGGTCGTCTGGCAAAATGCCTGCGCCCTGAAACGCGGCGAGCCTGCTCTTGAGGCGGGTTTCCAGCACTGATCGTTGTCCTTTGGCTGCGTCGAGAATGATTTGCGCACGCTCAGCACGCGTCAGTGTTTCTCGATCCGGGGTGGATAATTTGGTAATTCCGTCGCTGAACATCAGCAGAACGTCATTTTCTTCAAGCTGTATTTCTGTTTGCAGCCAGATACCCGATTCTGAACCCAACGGTGGCCCGAGGAATGTTTCGTCTCTGAATTCCTGCAGCTCTGTGCCATGTATCAGAAAGCACGGGCAGTGTCCCGCCACGGCAATGGTGACCAATGATTTTTCCGGTTCGAGAATCATGATCGCTACAGAAATCAGCAGCGGAATGCTGTCGATCCGGAGCCGCAGCTCTGCGGCGGTTTCCGTCAAAGCTTTCCCGGCAGACCCGGTTTCGTTGAGTGCACCCGATAGCAGGTGGGAAAGCAACGCCATTAACCGAGTGGCTTCGAGGCCGCGTCCAGGAACGTCGATCAGAATGCATGCAAGGCGACCATCGGGTAGTCGCGCGTAATTCACAAGATCGCCAGCGACGTCTAAGGCGGGAATGAGTTCGTGTGCGAGTCGATAACCTGCAACATACGGAGGTTCGGACGGCGAGAAGTCGACCTGCAGCTGGTTGGCGTCGATGTTGGCTTGTTTGGCCACTGCGCGATTGACGTGTTGCTTTGTCGCCAACGCCAGTTCGAGAGCAAAAGAGATCACGTGGCTCAGGACGACAAGTTGTTCGAGATCATCTGCAGTCAGTGGCTTACCGGCGTGTGAGCTGTCCATCTGAATCGCGCCGATGCTGAGTCCGACTACGTTCATCAATGGGGCGACCAGCATGCCGCTGACGGTGTTTTTTGCGTGCCCGGCTGTGTCATCACCCCAGTGTTCAGCGTACAAAACTGCTTCAGACCCATGCATCGCAGTGCGAATGATCGGCAGGCAGATGCAGACCTCGTGTGTGGCGTGCCGAGAAACCGCCGCGACGACGTCGATACCGGTTCCTTGAGTGTTCCGCACAACAATGGCCAGGTGAGCGGCAGCCGGGAAGACTTCAAACAGAACCTGCATGGTTCGCGAATAGACGTCGCCGGGCTGTGTTGTCTGGCGCAGTGAGTGCAGCAGTCTGAGTGTGTGATTCAACTTTGCGGTGGAATTATTTGTGACCGGCCACGCTCCGCCGCTATCTCCCAGGGAAATGCGGCAAATAATCTGGCTCTGATGAATCCCGCCCGTTCCCAGTTGTTCGTTGGAAATCTGATCCCCGGCACCGACCAGCAGCCGCCGCAGCGAATCTTCGTCGGAATCCGATCCGGCTTTTGAAAGGCTGATGATCTTCGGCTTCACACCCCAGCTGCCGGATGCTTCCGACAACGAATCTTCCGCCAGGAATTTGAACGGCAGCGTCGAAATGTCAACCTGATCGCCATCGTTCAAGAGAGTACGGGAGTGAGTGACCTGGCCATTGACTGACGTGCCGTTGCGACTGCCTAAATCTTCGAAGAAGAAGTGGTTGTTCTCGCAATAAATTCTTGCGTGATATCGGCTGACTGCGGGGGAATCCAGCACAATCTCGCAATCGTCATGGCGACCAACAGTGGCTACTTCTCCTGAAAAGCTGTGCAATGGAAGTGGTGGTGTTCCGAAAAGTTGTTGAAGTGCGGCCATTGTTTAGGTTAGGAAGCAAAATTGAACTGAGGGGGCCCGACTGCGGGCCAGCATTGTATGGTTCCTCAGCTACCGGCAACACCGATGCGGCGATATTTGTCGAGGAGGCCACTTTCCGGAACGCCCCGGGCAATGCCGATAACGAATCCTTCAAAGCACCCGAGACCCGGGTCCAACAGCCCGTGCGGCTGAACGATTTCGGCAGTCAGCAGGATTCATTGCGGTGTTCTCTCAATCTCAATCGACTCCCAAACGGCTTTGTGCCGATATATAGACACTAAAGTCCGTACAATCGTCCGCCGACGGATTAGCACAATTGCGACCGCCATAATGACCAAGCGGCAGCCCTGGCCGGTTGAGAGCGTTGGGCGGTCTGTGTTTTTTTCCGAAACGATCCATCATCTATGAATATTGCAATGACCGAATCACTTAAACGTCAGGTGCCAGCGAAATCTCGCCTGGAAGCCGAAATCTGCCTCGCCAGTGTCGACTCCGAGATTCTGCGGCATCTTAATTTTTCATTGGGCCATCATGACGAAAATGTTGATCCCAACTATCTGTACCGCGCGTTGGCGATCTCTGTTCGCGACCGTTTGGTTTCGGACTGGAGGGCAACTCAGCAAAAAATGGCTCAAGGTAGCCATAAACGCGTTTTCTATCTCTCGCTGGAGTTTCTCGTAGGGCGTTCACTAACGAACGCTGTTCTGAATCTGGACCTGGAAGATTCGGTTCGCGACGCGCTGCACGCTTACGGCACCACTCTGGAAGAAACGGCCGAGCTTGAACTCGACGCTGGCCTCGGCAACGGCGGACTGGGACGACTCGCCGCCTGTTTTCTGGATAGTTGCGCCAATCTGCAACTGCCAGTTGTCGGCTATGGCCTCCGCTACGAATACGGAATGTTTAAGCAGCAGATTGAAAACGGTCGACAGATCGAGAACCCCGATCATTGGCTGCGAGGTGGCAACCCGTGGGAATTGCAACGCCCCGAAGACGCACGTCGCGTCCGGTTCTACGGCCACTCAGAACACTACGTCAACGAACTTGGCAAGCCCGCAGTGCGATTGGCAAACAGTCGCGACGTGCTGGCTGTTCCCTACGACATGCCGATACCGGGGCATAAAAACGGCACCGTCAACACGCTGCGACTCTGGCGTTCAGCCGCCACAGATGAATTCAATCTGGGGGAATTCAATGCCGGCGGTTATTCAGAAGCCGTCGCAGAAAAGAACCTCGCAGAGCAAATCACGATGGTGTTGTACCCAAACGACTCCAGCGAGAACGGCAAGGAGCTCAGGCTTAAACAACAATACTTCCTGGTATCCGCCAGTCTGCAGGACGTCATCTGCGATTGGGTGGCCACGCATGGCAATGACTTCAGCGACTTTAGTGAGTCAAACTGTTTTCAATTAAACGACACTCATCCTGCCTGTGCCGTTCCGGAACTGATGCGTCTGCTTATGGATGAACATGGCTTCGAATGGAACGATGCCTGGAAGATTACCACGCAGTGCATGGCGTACACCAACCACACGTTGCTGCCGGAAGCTCTCGAACGCTGGTCCGTCGCATTGTTTAGCCGACTGTTGCCACGACTGTTGGAAATCATTTACGAAATCGATCGCCAATTCAAAATGCAACTCGCAGAAATCTGGCCGAACGATGCTGCATTGCGTGACCGCATGTCACTGATTGAAGGCGGTGACAACCCGCATGTTCGCATGGCCTATCTGGCTATCGTTGGCAGTTTCTCTGTCAACGGCGTCGCCGGATTGCACACGAAGTTACTGAAGTCCGGCCTGTTTTCCGATTTCTTCAAGCTGTGGCCGGACAAGTTCAACAACAAAACAAACGGCGTGACGCAACGGCGCTGGTTGAGCCATTGTAATCCCGGACTGCGTGATCTTGTGAATGAAACCATCGGTACAGACTGGCAAATGGATCTGGAGAAGATTTCGCAGCTGGCGGCGTATGCTGAAGTCGCGGAGTTTCGCCAGAGATGGCGCAGCGTCAAACAGAACAACAAACAGGCATTGATTGCTTACGTAGAGAAACACGTGGGTGTGACGTTTGCCCCTGAGGCCATGTTTGATGTGCAGGTGAAGCGAATTCATGAATACAAACGGCAATTGCTGAATGTGCTGCACGTCATTCATCTGTACGACCGCATCTGCCGCGGCGATACAACAGGCATGACTCCACGCTGTGTGCTGATCGGAGGCAAAGCAGCGCCCGGCTATCACGTTGCGAAACTGATCGTAAAGCTGATCAACGACGTGGCGCAGGTGGTGAACAGCGAGCCCAAAGCTGACAAGCTGCTGAAGCTGGTGTTCCTGCCAAATTATCGTGTCTCAGCGATGGAAGTGATTTGTCCGGCCACAGAGCTGTCCGAGCAGATTTCTACCGCTGGCAAAGAAGCGTCAGGCACCGGTAATATGAAATTCATGATGAATGGTGCGTTGACCATCGGGACGCTCGATGGTGCTAATATCGAAATCCGCGATCAGGTCGGTGACGAGAACTTCTTCCTGTTCGGATTGACCGCAGACGGAGTGGCAGAGATCCGCCAGAAGTATGATCCCAACGCGATCATTGCGCAGGATGAAGATATTCAACGAGTGATGTATCTGGTGGAAGGCGGGCACTTTAACCATGCCGAGCCTGGTATCTTCAGTATGTTGACTACGGGCCTTCGAAACGCCCATGATCCCTGGTTGACGATTGCAGATTTCCGAAGTTACATCGATGCTCAACGCAAAGTTGACGCTGCCTATCGGGATCAGGAAAACTGGGATCGCATGAGCATTCTGAATACAGCGGCCAGCGGCTGGTTTTCCAGCGACCGTACAATTCAGGAATATGCCGACGACATTTGGAATGTGAAAGCCATCAGGTAAGCCCATGCGATTTCCCAGATCATCCGGCATTCTGATGCCCGTATTCAGTTTGCCGGAAGGACCAGGGATTGGCGACCTGGGACCAGGCGCCTATCGTTTCGTAGACTTCCTGCAGTCGGCTGGCCAAAAGATCTGGCAACTGCTTCCGCTGGGCCCGCCCGCCCGGGGAGACTCGCCGTACAGCAGCCTCTCGGCTTTTGCCGGCAACCCTTTGTTGATCAGTTGTGACGAACTGGTCCACATGGGACTTCTGACGCCAGAAGAGTTATTCAACGCCGGACACGATACTCGCAACACAACGACAGTGGATTACGAAAAGGCCCGATCGTCGAAGAAGCCGCTGTTGCAGGCTGCCTTTGCGAAATTTCGGTCAAGCGGCAGCGATGAACTCCGGCGTGACTTCACCGAGTTCTGCGAGCGCTGCGACGTCTGGCTAAAGGACTTTGCCAGATTCAACGCACTGGCGACGGACCTTGGCAATCCCGACTGGTCGCAATGGGATCCGGCACTTGTTCGGCGTGAGCAGTCAGCGTTAGACGCCGTGGACGAACGCCTGGCGGTCGAGGTCGAATTCGCAAAATTCGAGCAGTTTGTGTTTGCTTCTCAGTGGCAAAAACTGAAAGCGTATGCGAACCAACAGAATGTTCAGATGTACGGCGACATGCCGATCTTTGTGGCGTATGAGAGCGTCGACGTCTGGACGAATCAGGAGCTGTTTTGCCTGGACGGGATGGGGCGACCACTTGTGGTGGCTGGCGTTCCGCCGGACTACTTCAGTGAGACGGGGCAGATGTGGGGTAACCCCTTGTACAACTGGGACCGATTGGCGGACAGCAACTACGCCTGGTGGACCAGTCGTTTCCGCCACGCGTTTGAGTACTTTGATATCCTGCGTATCGATCACTTTCGCGGCTTCGAATCCTTCTGGGAGATTCCGGCGGGGGCTGAGAATGCGATCGGTGGTCAATGGAAACATGGCCCCGGACGAGCTCCTTTCGACGCGGCGCGAGAGGCGTTGGGGGAATTGCGAATTGTTGCTGAGGACCTCGGTCTGATCACCGATGCTGTTCACGCTTTGCGCGACGATTTGGGTTTTCCGGGCATGCGTGTGCTGCAGTTTGGTGTGGACAGCGAGGACGACCCGTATCATCGGCCGGATAGCTATCCGGTTCATTGTTTCGCATACACTGGAACGCATGACAACGACACCGTACTTGGCTGGTATCTACAGCGATTGAAAGAGGGCACAGAGAACAGCATCCTGAGCCGTTATCTGGGCAATGCCGGTGATCCCGTGCATTCGATGTTAGTTCGCAGTGTGCTGAACTCCGCCGCAGACTCAGCCATTATCCCGACTCAGGATTTGCTGGGACTGGACACCATTGCCAGAATTAACACGCCCGGTTTGCCGGAAGGAAACTGGGTGTGGCGATGTGCGAAAGAATCGCTCAGCGAGTCGCTGGCGGCGGATCTTCGGCGGTGGACCGAAGCGGCGAATCGAATCTGACGCCGTAGATAATGCGTTTGCTGAGTCCTGCGACAAATCCCAATGGTTTAGTTGCGGAACGCAAAGACGACACTATACTTCTGCACCTTCGCCGGAGTGGTGGAATGGCAGACACGAAGGATTCAAAATCCTTTGGGGCTAACGCCCCGTGCGGGTTCGAGTCCCGCCTCCGGTAATGTTTTCGCTACTCAAAAGCCGTTTCCTGTTC